>JAYVWH010000817.1:0-3529 GCA_043786265.1 Kofleriaceae bacterium
GCCAGCAGAGCCTCGCGCTCGTGGCCCCCGCCGTCCTCGACGACACCGATCAGGCCGGGCGTCTGCGCCGCCAACGCTGCCCACGCGACGATCGGGTCCGCGAACGCGATCGCCAGCGAGGCATCGAACAGGAACAGGTGGACGATCGGACGCGCGGGCTGCCTCAAGACGTCGGCCGTCGTGATCTCGACCTCGAGTGACTCACGCCCCATAGCGTCAGACAGGATCTGCGCGAGCGGAGAGATCAAGGCGGCAATTAGTGCCACCTGCGGTCGCGTCTCGGTCGGGATGTCTGCAGCCATCGCCAGGGTAACCACCGATCGACGTTACGGACGTCCGGTGACCGAACCGCATCAACTCCGCAACCTGTGCGTGACAGTCCTGTCACCGAACGAGTCACCTGGAATTGACGCGGGCGTCACCCTAGGTGCACCGACCTGGCACCCGGGCTCTCTATGTTGGCTCCATGAGGAGTCACATTCTCATCGATGCTGTCGAACCCGCGTTCGCACCAGGGACTGCTCCCGGGCGGGCACACTGCGCACGAGATCCAGGAGATCGAGCGCGCGATCGTGCGCAAGGGCGACGCCGACGCGGTCGAGCCGGACGGGATCGTGATCCGCGACATCACGATCGAGAAGCTCCAGGCGATCGCCGAGATCCTTGGCAAGAGCGTCGTGCTTGCCCACTACGAGACCGAGATCGCCGCGGCGTTCACGTCGATCGAGCCGCTCGCGGTACAGATGAAGACCACGCCCGAACGCCTGCCGTGGAAGCAGAAAGATCTCGTGCGTACGATCGGCGAGGCGATGCTCGCCGAGCACTCGCTCGTCGCACGTGCCGAGCTGCTCGAGAAGCCCGATCTACTATGGGAGAACGGCGCGCTGGACAGCTTGTATCGCCGGCTCGAGGACGAGTACGAGCTACGCGAGCGCTATCTCGCAATGGACACCAAGCTCGGGGTGATCTCGAAGGCCGCGCAGACCATGCTCGAGCTCGCGCAGACGAAGCGATCGCTACATGTCGAGTACTACATCGTGGCGTTGATCGTGTTCGAGGTCGTGCTCGGCGTCGTCGAGCTCGTGGCACGACAAGCCTGAACCTGCCGGAGTTGTCCACACGCTGTGGGCAAAGCTCTGAATAGAAGCGCCCTCGTTGCGATGAGGTGACAGCACGATGGCGACGACGCGTTCGCGTCGAGATCGGACGTGTAGATGTTTCCGTCCGGACACGGCCACGAGCCTCTCACGACAATCACGCGCCGTAGGTTGCAGGCACATGACGCGTACCCACCTGATCGCCGCGCTTCTTTTAGTGCTGCCCACGGTCGTCGCGCAGGCGGATGACACCGCGCCACCGGAGCAGGCAGCCCCCGCCGCACCGATCACGGTGCGCGGCTCGGTCAGCGACAAGAGCACCGCCGAGGGATTGCCGGCCGCATACATCCAGATCAGGGGAGCGAACGCCCAGACGTTCGCCACCGAGCTCGACGGCACGTTCCAGCTCGCGCTGCCGCCCGGCACGTACACGCTCGTGATCTCGACGCCCGAGTACGACGAGCAGACGAAGACGGTGACGGTCGTTGCCGGCAAGGTCGTCAACGTTGCGATCGTCCTGACGCCGACGACGATCAAGGGCAAGGAGGAGACGATCGAGATCGTCGACACGATCGACACCCGCAAGGAGTCCGCGACCCTCGCCGTTCGCCGATCTGCAAGCACGGTCAGCGATGCGGTGAGCTCGCAGGAGATCGCACGGACACCCGACAGCAACGCTGGCGACGCGATGAAGCGCGTCGTCGCGGTGACAGTCACCGACGGCAAGTACATCGCACTGCGCGGCCTCGAAGGGCGCTACGTCACCACGCTGCTCAACGGCGTGCTGCTGCCATCGCCCGAGCCCGACCGCAACGCGGTGCCGCTCGACCTGTTTCCGACCAGCTTGCTGTCGACAATGACCGTCTACAAGAGCTACTCGGCCGAGCTGCCCGGGCAGTTCGGCGGCGGTGCACTCGCGATCGACACGAGCGCGTTCCCGTCGAAGTTCGAGCTCAAGCTCGGGCTCTCGACGTCGGCGAACACGGTGGCGACCGGGGCCGCGGGAATGACGAATGCCAACGCGAGCGGCGCGGCGGATTTCTTTGGCTACGACGGCGGCGCCCGCCGTCTCCCGGATGCCGTGCCGCGCGGTTACGCAGTGCGCAACATGCCGGCACCTCAGCTCGAGCGCGTCGGCGAGTCGTTCAACAACGTCTGGACGCCCAGCACCGAGACGGTGACTCCGAATGTCGGTCTGACCGCGATGGCCGGCAACACGACGAAGATCGCCGGCAAGCGCGTCGGTTACCTCGCCACTGGCATGTTCCGCCGCAACTTTGCGGTGCGTAACGGCGACAACGCGCGAGCCGCGCTCGTCGGCGGCGAGCTCACGCCGATCGAGACCCTCGATTACAGCGTGGGAACCGCAGAGTCGACGGTCGGGGCGCTCGGCAACGTCGGCGTCGAGCTCGACCGCAACAATGACATCTCCGTGTTCGGCCTGTACTCGCACGTCGGCGAGGACACGAGCTCGATCGCGAACGGCTACTCCGAGGCCGACGCATCGCAGATCGACGTCTCTCGCTTGTCGTTCGTGATGCGCTCGCTCGCATTCACCCAGGTGACCGGCAAGCACAAGCTGTCGCGCAAGCACGGCGTGGAGCTGAAGTGGCAGGGCAACCTCGCCCAGACCACGCGCGACGAGCTCGACAGCCGCGACCTCATCTACACGATCGATCAGCAAAGCGGCACGCGCTACTACAAGGACCAGCCCGGCTCGGGCCAGCGGTTCTGGCAATCGCTGTCGGACCTCGCTGGCGGCGGTGGTGCGGACCTCTCGTTCCGCTCGGGTCGCGCGCAGTTCAAGACCGGCGCACTCGCGCAGGTGTCGCAGCGGTCGCTCGTCGGCCGCCGGTTCCGCTACAAGTGGGTCGGCGACGACCCGAGCGTTCGCTCGCTCGATGCCGAGCAGATGTTCGATGCCGACCACATCGGCCCCGACTTCGCGCTCGAGGAGGGCACGCTCAACGAGGATGCCTACAAGGCGTCGCTCGGCGTGTACGCCGCGTACGCCACGACCGAGGTCCAGCTCGACGACAAGATGCGCGCCATCGCCGGCGTCCGCTACGAGCATTCCTCGCAGCACATGACGAACGGCAGCCGCTACGCGATCGCCGGCTTGATGACCGACATCTCGCGCAGCGACGACGACGCGCTCCCCGCCGCGAACCTCGTCTACGCGGCGCGCCCCGACATGAACATCCGGTTCGCCTACAGCTACACGCTGGGCCGGCCGCGCTTTCGCGAGCTCGCACCGTTTCTGTTCTTCGACTACATCCGTCGCCGCGCGATCTCTGGCAACCCAGAGCTGCTGACCACGCACATCCACAATGCGGACCTGCGCTGGGAGTGGTTCCGCGGCGAGGACGAGGTCTTCGCCGTCAGCGCGTTCGGCAAGCAGTTCGAGGATCCGATCGAGCAGGTGCTCGCGA
>JAYVWH010000818.1:0-3008 GCA_043786265.1 Kofleriaceae bacterium
CTGTCGCGCGCGCGGATGGCGCGAGAGGCCGAGGCGATGCATGAAATCGCGACAGTTGGCGGTCCTGTCACGGCGGTGCCGCGTTGTCATGATAGCGGCGTGCTCGCGGATGGACGCGGCTACATCGTGATGGATCGTGTGCTGGGCACGACGCTGTCGGACCTACTCGCAGATGGTGCGCTGCGCACTACCGAATCCGTCGCTCTCGGTCTCGCGATCCTCGATGCGCTCGAGCAAGTGCACCGAGCGCGCTTTGTCCACCGCGACATCAAGCCTGACAACATCGTGAGGACGCCCGCGGGGCGCGTCGTCATCCTCGACCTCGGTCTCGCCCGCAGGGTCCCAACCGATCCCGACGATCCGACGCGCGCCAACGTTCAGGTCGGATCACTCGAGTACATCGCGCCCGAGCAGATCGCCGACTCGGCCAACGTCGACGAGCGAAGCGATCTGTACGCGTTTGGCTGCGTGCTGTTCGAGCTCGTCGCAGGCCGTCCGCCATTCATCGGCGATGGCGCAGCGCTGGAGCGCGCGCACACGGCGCTGCGCCCGCCTCGGCTCGGTGCGATCGCGACCGTCCCTGCGGCACTCGAGTCTCTCGTCAATGATCTGCTCGCGAAGCAGCCGGCGCGTCGACCGACGACAGCGAGCGAGGTCCGCGAGCGCATCGCGGTCACGCACGACGAGCGCACGCCCCCCAAGCTCGGACACTCGGTCTCTGTCATCCGCGAAGGCAAGCAGCCAGTGGTGCTGCTGTGGGCGGAGCTGCCGCGTGTCGACCGTGCGTTGATCGGCATGCTCACGGGGCGGCGCCTGGTGATGGCCTCGCAGCGCGGGCGCCGCGTGCTCGCGGGTGTGCTCGGCGGCGAGCATGCGGATCCAGCGGCGATCGCGATTGCCGCGGCACGCGATCTGGCCGCAGCGGGGGCGCGTGTCGCGCTCCATCTCGACGCGATCCGCGTGGGTTCGGCCGGTGGCGCGTCGACGCTGCATGGCGAGTCGGTTGACAAGCCCGAGACGTGGCTGCCACAGACAACGTGGTCCGGCGTCGTACTCACGCTCGCGCTTGCCAGTGTCTCGCAAGTCGCAACGCGGTCCGCCGAAGGGCTCGGTCCCGAGTTTCGCGCACTCGGCGACAAGCAAGACGCGATCGAGCTCATCGGCCGCGAAGGTCTGCTCACCGATCTCGTCGCTGACGCAGCGACGGCGTTGCACGGTGTCGGTGCCGCGAGTGAGCGGAGTGCATCGCGTGAGCGTAGTGGCACCCGCACGGCGGGTGGCCGGCCGCGTCGCGAGAGCACGTCGGGTACGGCGTGGCGTTCGAGTGGTCCCGCGTTCGCGCTCCTGCTCGGTGATGCGGGCGTCGGCAAGACGGCTTTCGCGAACGAGCTCGCCCACCGGCTCACCGGCCTCGGCGTGCGGGTCCACCTTGCTAGCGTGCCAGCCGCGGGCAGCGGGAAGCCCGGATACTCGGCGCTTGGTGATCTGATCGGCACGCCGCACGGACCGATCGTGCGCGCCATCGGTGATGCATTGCGCAGTGCAGCGCGACTGCAGCCGACCGCGGTGATCCTCGACGACTTGCATCACGCCGATCACGATCTCCTCGATGCGCTCGAGTACGCCACGCTCGGTGGCGAGCCACTCGCGCTGTGGGTGCTCGGCGTCGCCGCACGGCGGCTCGACGCTCGTCGTCCAAATCTCGGGGCGCGCGCGGAGCGACACCGTCACGACCTGCTGCCACCGCTCGACGAGGATGCGGCGGTCGCACTCACCGCGGCGCTCCTGCGCCCGGCCGAGTATCCGCCGCTGCGCGCACTCCGTCGGATCGCCTCGATAACCCATGGCAACCCGCTTCACCTCGCGATGCTCGCGCGCGAGATCCATCAGCGGGGTGGCGTGCGCACGCGCGAGGGTGGCGCGTACTTCCTCGACACGACGGCGCTCGACGAGCTGTCGCCGGCCGCGCTCGGTCCCTGGCTCGCCGCGCGCGAGCTCGCGGGGCTCGGCGTAGAGCTGATCGCGCTTGCGCGCGTGTGCGCGGTCGTCGGCGACGAGTTCACGCGCGCCGAGCTGCTCGGGATCGTCGATTCCGTCGAGCTCGGGGGTGGCGCGACGACCACGATCGATTCGGACATCGGCTTGCGCGAGCTGGTGTCCGCGGGTGTGCTCGAGCAGACCGCGCACGGGTTTGGCTTTCGCCAGACACTCGTCGAGGAAGGCACCTACGCCACCACGAACGAGGACGAGCGAATCGCCATTCACCGTGCCGCGCTCGCGGTGTGGCTCCTCGCGCCGGGCTCGGCCACTCGCGCCGAGCGCATCGCGCGGCATGCTGAGGCGATTGGTGACGCGTCGAACGCAGCAGCAGCGTTCGCCGACCTCGGCAATCGCGCGCTCGTCGAGCACCGATCGCTCGATGCGGATCAGGCGTGGACCGGTGCATTGCGCCACCTGACACTTCCGGACGGCGACCGCGCGCGGGCGCTACTCGGCCGCGCTCGCGGGCGCTATCGGTTGCAGCGGATGCGCGATGCGATCGTCGACCTCCACGAGGCCGCCACGATCGCAGCACAGATCGGTGATCTGTCCGTCGAGCTGCAAGCGTTGGTCGAACAGGGTGTCGTGTTTGATTTTACCGAGGACTACGAGCGCGCACGTTCTGTAGTTGCACATGCACGCACGCGACTGGGCGACGCGACTGCACTGCACGCGCGGGTCGCGCTCGACCTCGAGGTCGCGGACGCCCGCGTGCTGTACCGCGAGCAGCAGTTCGCCGAGGCCGCACCATTACTGCAAGGCATCGTCGATCGCGCGCGTGAGTGTGGCTGGAAGGAGACGCAGACGATCGCATCGCTGATGCTTGGCTGCGCATTATCGGACATTCGCGAGTTGGAACGCGCCGAGCGAGTGTTTGACGAGCTCATCGGGATTTGTATCGAGCGCGACGACCGCTTCCATCTCGCCGCGGCCTACGGCAATCGAACGTGGCTGTGGTCGGCGCGTGG
>JAYVWH010000819.1:0-3311 GCA_043786265.1 Kofleriaceae bacterium
GTCGACGGCGTCTTGATCTCGAACGTGCCGTCGGCCTTACATGTGCCTGGATACTGGTTGATCGATCCGTTCGATGCGTCGATCTGGATCGCGGTTGGAGCGGACGTGCAGCTAGGCGTCGTCACGGGGCCGGTCGAGGTGTAGTAGGTGTCGCGCCACACCCCGTCGATCATCGGCTGCGCGTCGGGCATCACGAAGCTGTCGCCGATGGGGCCCGCGTCGAGCCGGCCGTTATTGCCGTCGTCGCCACACGCCGCCGACATTGCCACCAGAACCAGGACCTTGCGCATGAGTCCGGGTGTCCTAACACGAACCCGTGGGCAGGTCATGCGCGCGGTGGGTTAGCGCAGGGGCTACCCCACGGCTCACCCGCGGGTGGGAGAACAGCATCCATCACGCGTACTCGATCGGCGAGGTCGCGATCTCGGTCGTTGCGCGGCGGTCGAGCTTGCCGCCGGGCAGGCGGGGCAGCGTGCCGTCGACGATCGCGAGGCGGCGCGGCCGCGCGTGCGGCGGTAGACCGCGATGCCATGCTTCGCGCGCCTGTGAGAGAGCGAAGGGTTCGTCGATGGCGATCGCGACCGCCACGATCTGTCCCCACCGCGGGTCGGCAACTCCGAAGGCCACAACCTCGCGAACGCCGGGTGTGGCGGCAACGACGGCCTCTACCTGGCCGGGATGGACGTTCTCGCCGCCGCTGATGATCACATCGTCGGCGCGCCCGATTACGTGGACGTGACCATCCTCGACGAAGCCTAGGTCCGCGGTCACGAGCTCGGGTGCTATCCGCTCGCCGTCGAGATACCGCGTCGCGAGCATCGGCCCGCGCACGCGCAGTCGCGCCGGTGCTGCGCGAGTGCCCCCGGTGATGGTGACGCCGGGCAACGGGACGAGGGGCCCACCGGGCACGCGTGCCGTCGCGATCTGTCCGAACGTCTCGGTGAGGCCGTAGGTCTGCAGCACCGGGATGCCGCGCGCGATTGCTGCATCGACGAGCGACCTCGGCGCTGCAGCACCGCCGAGCAGCACTGCACGCAGCGCCGGGGATGGCTCGAGGACAGCAAGCTGGGTCGGGACGACCGAGATGAGCGTTGCGGATGCATCGCGCTCGCCGAGCACGCAGGGAATCCCGGCGACCCGGCAGCGCACGACGATCGACAGGCCACCGGCGTGCGCGAGCGGCAGTGGGCACAGCCACCGATCCCCGGCGTGTTTCCCGAGGTGCTGCCAGCTCGCGTCGGCGGCAGCTTCGATCGCTGCTCGCGACAGCACGATGCCGCGCGCGGCGCCGGTCGAACCCGATGTGAACAGGACCACCGCGTCGTCGGGCTCCATCACGGCGCTCTCGACGCACTCGCGCTGTCGCGCCAACTCGCTCTCTGGGACCTTCGGGTGCAACAGCGCGATCGGAACACGAGCATCGAGCGCGTTCTGAATCGCGCGGAGCGTGTCTTCGTTCGCGGTCGCTATGCGGACGCGGGGCGCGACCATATGGCCTCGGCGAAGTGTTCGAGTGCAGGATGCGGTGCGAGACCGACCGGCACATCCGCGCCGATCGCGCGCGCGAGCTCGAAGCATGCGGCGGTGCCAAGCGGCCCCTCGAGTGTATGGCTTACTACCGGCGCCACGCCGTGACGGTGCGCGAGCGCGGCAAGCTCGAGACAGCGCGCGAATCCGCCGAGCAGCGTCGGCTTGAGCACGAGCGCGGCGAGTCGAGGCGACGCGAGAGCGCGCAAGAGCTGGGCGGGGTCGAGCTCGACGAGACTCTCGTCGAGAGCGATCCGGAATGCGATGTCGAGATCGAGCAGCAGGTGCGCATCCCGGCACGGTTCCTCGACGTAATCGATCTCGAGATCCGCGAGTGGCCGCATGATTCGCTCGACATCGCCGGCGGACCACCCCCGGTTCGCGTCGAGCCGGAGCCGGGCGGCCGGGGCAGAGGCGGCGATCGCACGTACTCGATGGATGTCGTCGTCGATATCCGCGCCGCCGACCTTGATCTTGAGGCAGCGTGCACCGCGCGCGACGGCAATGCGCGCCTCGTCTTCGTTGTCGACGACGACCGCGTAGCGCAGTTCGGCCTGCGGCATAGGCGACAGCAGGCGGGCGATGCTCGTGCGAGTCGTCTGCGCGTACGCGGACAGCAGCGCAGTCTCGATCGCGAAGCGAGCCGCCGGCGCGGCTGTCACGCGATCGGCGATCGCGGACGCGTGGCCGGGCGTCGCGAGCTCCAGCGGTAGTCGCGCGGCGAGATCGGCGACAGCATGCGTCGCATCGTCGAGCGTGTCGATCGACAGGTCGGGCAGGGGCGCCGCGCTTCCAAGGCCTGTCGCGCCATCTTCGGTCTGCACGGCGAGGATGACTGCTGCACGCTCGCTTGCGCGCCCGCGCGCCGCGCCGCGCGGTACGATTGGCCAGCGCACGTCGCGGTGATCGACCGCGACGATCCGGATCACAGCACCAGTCCGGTGGCAAACAGCAGGCCGTGGAGCGCCAGGAGCTTCGCGGTCGCAGCGAGACACGCGTTGTGCTCGGGGCCGGTGGTCGCGGCGAGCAGCGCTTTCATCCGACCGACCGCAAGAGGAACGGTCAGCAGGGGAAGCGCACGCCACGGAGCGCTGCCACAGAGGGCGAGACCGACCGGCACGCCGTATGCGACGACCAGGAGCGCCGCATATTCAACGAGCGCACCCGTTCGGCCGAAACGAACCGCGAGCGTGCGCTTGCCGACGCGGGCGTCGGTCACCCGGTCGCGCACGTTGTTGACCACGAGGATCGCGGTCGCGAGCGCACCGACCGGGACCGCGGCCCACCAGGCGAGGCAGGGCACGCTCGCTGCCTGGACATAAGCGGTGCCGCACACGGCGACAAAGCCGAAGAACGCCATCACCGCCACATCGCCAAGGCCGTGATAACCGAGTGGATACGGACCGCCCGTGTACCCGATGCCGGCGGCGATCGAGACAAGGCCGAGGACGGCGATCGGCCAGCCCGCAGTCATTGTCAGATACAGCCCGAAGATGGCTGCGACGACAAACGCGGCAACCATCGCGCGCTTCATCGCGCCAGCGGTGATCAAACCGGCGCTGACGGCGCGCAGCGGCCCCACGCGGTCGGGGCCATCGGCGCCGCGCTCCGCGTCGAACACGTCGTTGGCGAAGTTCGTCCCGATCTGGATAGCGAGCGAGCCAGCGAGAGCGGCGAGGGCGGGGCCCCACGCGAGGCGACCCGCTGCATGCGCACACGCGGTACCGACCGCGACCGGAACGGCGGCGGCAGGCAACGTGCGCAGGCGAGCTGCTGCGATCCAT
>JAYVWH010000820.1:0-2372 GCA_043786265.1 Kofleriaceae bacterium
CGCGTGATCCCCTGCGCTTCGATCCGCAGCGGATCGGCGACATCGCCAACGACGGAGCCAGAGACTTCGCGATCGTCGTTCTCGCCCCAGCAGTACAGCGCTCCATCCGCGATCCCGCAGATCTGGCCGCCGCCACCGTCGATCGACTCCCAGTGGTGCGTCGAGTCAATCCGGGACGCGACGGTGGTCCCGGTCAACCGGCCCCAGCACCACAGCGCGTTGCGGTCGTCGATGGCGCAGCCAAAACCGGTTCCGGCCGTGGTCTGGACAAAGGTCGGGCGGCAGACCTGACCGTCGCCGACGCAGTACCCGCCCTCGCAGACGAGATCCCCCGGGCAGTTGTCGGGCACGCCGGCCGTGCAGGTGATCGAGCAGCTCCCGTCGACGCGCGGGGGCTCGTAGCAGGCTGACAAGCCCAGAACTACGAGCAGAACCCCGGTTCGCACGACTACATTGTATCCTTTACAGCCACCTTCGGACAGTTCATCGAAGGCCCGCGTCGACAGGGCGCAGTAGGTTAGAATTGTCATCGACGTGGCCGATACTCCTGAAGCCGGGGTGCGCCAGGTTGGAGGCCGAGCCTCCAGTCAGGCGCTCGAGATGCCGGATGACGATGCGTCCACTAACGTGACGCCTCTGCCATTCGAGCCGTCTCGCGCACCGCGTCCGTCGCTCAAGCGCCGGATCACCCGGCCGAGCTTGATCGAAGAGCTCAAGGCTGGCAGCCCGGTCGGCGAGTACGAGATCGAGGAGCAGATCGGTGAAGGTGCGATGGGCACCGTGTACTCGGCCGTCCATCCGCTGATCGGCAAGAAGGTCGCGGTCAAGGTCCTCAAGGCCGAGCTGTGTGCGAACCAAGCAACGATCGATCGGTTCGTGTCCGAGGCACAGGCGGTCAACAAGATCGGCCACCCCAACATCGTCGATGTGTTCGCGCTCGGTGAGCTCGAGGATGGCCGCGCGTACATGGTCATGGAGTGGTTGCGCGGCGAGGACTTGAAGACGCGCCTCGGCCGCGGCCCGATGTCGGTCCACGACGCGTGCGATATCCTCGACGGGATCGCGCGGGCGCTCGATGCGGCGCACGCAAAGGAGATCGTCCATCGCGATCTCAAGCCCGACAACGTGTTCCTGCACCAGGTCGAGGATGGGCCGCTGATGGTCAAGCTCCTCGACTTCGGCATCGCCAAGCTCGTCCGGGTCACCCCGGGCACCGAGAAGACGCAGACCGGCAACATGCTCGGCACGCCGCGCTACATCTCGCCCGAGCAGGCGCGCGGGATCCACGTCGACCACCGCGCCGATATCTACTCGCTCGGCGTGATGGCGTACGAGATGCTCGCCGGGCGTGCACCGTTCAACGGCGAGAGCGCGATGGATCTCGTCGTCAAGCACCTCAACGAGGCGCCGCCACCGTTGTCGCAGTTCGCAAAGGTTCCCAAGTCGCTCGAGCAATGCGTGATGGCGATGCTCGAGAAGGATCCGGGCTCGCGCCCGACGCTCGAGGACGTCCGCAACATCCTCGTCGATCCATCGAAGCGGCTGACCCCGCTGCCGATGCGCGCGTCCGCCGTGTCGTTGCCGCAGCGGCGCGCCGCGACTCCGAAGTGGCCGCTCGCCCTCGCGGCGGTCGGAGCGCTCGGCGTGGGGCTCGTCGCGTGGAAGATCGTCAGCCACAACAAGCAGTCGGCGCCTGCCGCGAGCAAGGCCGAGCCGACGCAGGTCCCCGTCAGCGACACGCCCACGGTCGTTCCGACCGGACCCGCGGCCGACGTCCCCGCGCATCATGTCGCCGAGACGCGCGGCACGCTCGAGGTAGATATCCAGGGCAGCAAGGACGCGGTGATCTTCGTCGACGGCGAGGAGCGGGGCCGCGGGGCGTCGATCAAGCTCGAGCTCGCCGCCGGCTCGCACGAGATCGTCGTCAAACCCCGGGGGCGCCCGCAGCTGACCAAGAAAGTCGAAGTCAACGCGGGCGGCGTCAGCTCTGTCTCGCTGGTGGTGCCTGCCGCAGCCCATCCGATGGGCCACCCACCGAAACAGCTTCCAAAAGATCACGGAAAGCTGCCGCCGGGTGATGATGAGCTGCTGACGCCCAAGCGAACCAAGTGATGAAGCTCGCCATCGTTCTCGTCTGTGCTCTCGCAACCACTGCCCTCGCCGACCCCGACACAGTCGATCCCGCGACCCAGGCGCGCGCCCAGAAGCTGTTCGACGATGGCCAGGCGTCGTATCAGCAGGGGAAGTATCTCGCCGCGATCGACCTCTTCAAGAACGCGTACGACCTCGTGCGCGATCCTGTCTACCTGTTCAACATCGCGCAGAGCTACCGTAAGGTCGCCGACTGCGTACCTGCGCACGACTACTACGTC
>JAYVWH010000821.1:0-4092 GCA_043786265.1 Kofleriaceae bacterium
CGGCGCCCGTACCACCACGGAGAGCGTGGTCAACACGCTCGACAACCTTCGGAGGTGATTGCAATGCCTGACTACAACCAGGACAAGCCAGCGCGGCCACGCAGCAAGCCGCAGGTGGTCAGCGCCTTCGGTTCGTTCGCTGGCCACCTGCGGCTTGCTGCGTGGCCGCGCTGGCTTGTCCTGGTTGTAGTCAGGCATTGCAATCACCTCCGAAGGTTGTCGAGCTTGTTGACCACGCTCTCCGTGGTGGTACGGGCGCCGTAGATCACGCGATCGATCGCTGCGTTGATCTGTGCTTGCATGCGGTCGACCTCGACCCTGATACCATGGTCAGCGGTGTTCGGCGTGACCTCTTCGACGGACTCGACGCGCATGTCAACGTTGCGATCAACGTCGATGTTTCGATTGGTGTCGACGTTGGTGTCGACATCGCGGTTGGTGTCGATGCTGCTGTTCGTCTCGATGCTGTTCGTGTCGACGTTGCGATTCGTGTCAACGTTCGACTCCTGGTTCGCACGGGTCTGCAGCTCGGCCGCGCGGGCCTGGAGGTTCTGCGCCTCCGCATGTGCTGCCTCGCCCTGAACCCGTGCGGAGCTCTGTGCCGCCTCGGCCTCGCGCTGGGATTGGGCCGCCTTTGCTTCGGCCTCCGACAGCTCCTGGCGCTTCTCGTTCACCTTGTCCTGCGCCTTTGCGGCCTCGCTGGCCTCTCCGGCCGCATTCTTCTGGGCTTCCTTCGCGCGGTCGTAGGCGGCCGCCGACTCCTCCTGAACCTGCTCGACCTGTTTCTGCGCGGACGGCGGCGCATCGCGCTCGGTCGATTGCTTGCAGCCGACGGCGGCGAGGGTCAGGGCAGCGAGAGATGACATCAGGGCACGCATTGTGATTCTCCTGGTTAGTTGATCCAGGAGCGATGCATTCATGGTGCCGGACGGGCGGGGAGGCGGGCTGCGACGCGCCAGCGACCGCGCTGGGTTCTGCACCTTCCAGGGGCGGGCGCGGTGGGTCGGCGGCGCGCCCGCGCCCGGGTAGAGGGCGCCGATGTCGCGCCGCGAGCATGCGCACGCGGCAGCCGGTGTGCGCTCGCGCATCGGGTGAAGCTGGGCACGCGCTCCTGGCTTGCCGCCGTGATGCGACGATGGCTGAGGCCGCGCTACGCGGTCGCGTCGAGGGCGTCGGCGAGCACGCTGACGAGGCGATCGATCTCGGGCTTCTCGCTGATGAACGGCGGCGCGAGCTGGATCGTGTCGCCGCCGTAGCGAACGTAGATGCCGTTCGCGAGGCACTTCATCGCGACCTCGTACGGGCGCTTCGCGGGCTCGCCGGGGACCGCCTCGAGAGTGAGGCCAGCGGCGAGGCCGTAGTTGCGGATGTCAGCGACGTGCTTGCGACCCTTGAGGCCGTGGACCTGCGCTTCGAAGTACGGCGCGAGCTCTTTGACGCGGCCGATCGCGTTCTCCTTCTCGAGGAGGTCGAGTGCCGCGATGCCAGCGGCGCACGCGATGGGATGCGCGGAGTAGGTGTAGCCGTGCGGGAACTCGAGCATGTACTCGGGACCACCGACGGACATGATCGTGTCGTAGATCGCCTTCGTCGCGACGACACCACCGAGCGGCTGGCTACCGTTGGTTGCCTGCTTCGCGAAGTTCAGGATGTCGGGTGTCACACCGAATGCCTCGGCACCGGTGAACGCACCCACGCGACCAAAGCCCGTGATCACCTCGTCGAAGATGAGGAGGATGTCGTGCTTCGTGCAGATGTCGCGCAGGCGCTGCAGATAGCCCTGCGGCGGCGGGATGACGCCCGCGGAACCGGCCATCGGCTCCACGATCACAGCAGCGATGTTGGACGCATCGTGGAGCGCGATCAGCTTGAGCAGATCGTCCGCCAGCTCGGCACCCTGCGCCGGCATGCCCTTTGTGAATGCGGCGGCCTTGTTGTAGAGCGCCATCTGCGTGTGCGGCAGGTGGTCCGCCTCGACGGCCGGGCCGAAGACTTTTCGGTTGCCGACGATGCCGCCGACGGAGATGCCGCCGAAGTTGACGCCGTGATAGCCCTTCTCGCGACCGATCAGCACGCGCTTCGTGCCCATGCCCTTCGCACGCCAGTACGCGCGCGCCATCTTGAGCGAGGTGTCCGCGGACTCCGAACCGGAGCCGGTGAAGAACACGTAGTCAAGCCCGGCCGGCGTGAGCTCCTTGATCTTGTTCGCGAGAGCGAACGAGTAGGGATGCCCGTATTGAAACGCTGGTGCGTAGTCGAGCGTCGACGCTGTCTTTGCGATCGCCTCGCTGATCTCACGGCGGCCGTGGCCGAGACCGCAGCACCACAGGCCCGACAGACCGTCGAAGACCTTCTTGCCGTCGGAGTCGACGTAGTACGCGCCCTCGGCGCCGACGATCATGCGCGGATGCGCCTTGAACTGGCGGTTGGCCGTAAACGGCATCCAGTGCGCATCGAGCCAGGCGGAGTCGAGACGGGTGGACTTCGGATCCGGGGCGTTCATGGCCTCGAACCTACACCAAGCCTCAATTGAGGGCGAGCGTGGTCGTCGGGGCGGAGGCCGAAGCGGGCGCGGGCGCGGGTGCGGGTAAGGGCGAGGGCGAGGGCGAGGGCGAGGGGACGGGATCCAGGTCGTCTGGCGATGTTGCGCGTTCGCCATCGAGGACTTGCCGGACCTTGGCAGCGAGCGCCGCGATCGTGAACGGCTTCTCGATCAGATCGACCCTGCCATTGCTGACACCGCTGTGAACCAGCTCGTCATCGGTGTAGCCCGTCATCATGAGCACTTTCAGCTCGGTGAACCGGGCCTGCGCCGCTTCGGCGAGCACGCGCCCGCTCATGCCGGGCATCACGATGTCGGTGAGCAACAGGTCAAACCGCGCCCCCGATAGCGCCACCAGTGCTGCGCGGCCGTTACCCGCCTCCACCACGGTGTAGCCGCGGCTGCGCAGTGCACGAGCAGTGGCACGGCGGACGTAATCGTCATCGTCGACGATCAGGACCGTCTCGACTCCGCGCACCGATGAGTCGCTGCTCGGGCGCGGCTTCTCAGTGGGACCGTCGAACACCGGCAACAGGATCCGAAAGGTCGTGCCGGTTCCAAGCTCGCTATCGATCTCGATGCGACCACCCGCGGCATCGACGATGCCGTGCACGACCGCGAGACCCATGCCCGTCCCCTTGCCCTGTTCCTTGGTCGTGAAGAACGGCTCGCACGCACGGGTGCGTACTTCGGGAGACATGCCAGTGCCGTTGTCCGAGACTTCGAGGATGACGTGATCGTTTACGTTGCGCGTGGTCAGGCGCAGCGTTCCGCGGCCCGGCATTGCGTCACGCGCGTTGACGGCGAGATTCAGGATCACCTGCACGAGGTGACCGCGATCGATTCGCACCGCGCGAAGCTCGGGCTCGAGTGACGTCACCACTTCGATGTTCACACCGACCATGCGGCGGAGCAGCTTGCGCGTATCGTTGACGACCACGTTGGCGTCGAGGACGACGGGCTCGGTGACTTGCTTGCGGGAGAACGCGAGGAGCTGGCGCGTGAGCTGGCTCGCGCGGACCACCGCGTCTGCGATGTCGTCGACAAGCTCGGCATCCGGGTGCGCACGGCCAAGCGACTCGGCGAGCAGCCCTCCGCACGACGAGATCACGGCGAGCAGATTGTTGAAGTCGTGCGCGATGCCGCCGGCGAGCATGCCGAGCGACTCCATCTTCTGGGCCTGACGCAGCTGCTCCTCGAGCGATCGTTGCTGCGTGACATCCCGCGCCACACCGGCGAGGCGCAATAGATTTCCGGCCTCGTCGCGCACCGGAAACGTCTTGCTGCGGATCCAGCGGGTCGTGCCGTCGGGACGCGTGATGCGGTACTCGTGCTGATCCCGATCGGAGAACCGCGCAACGTTGTCGGACGCCACGGTACTGTGCCAGCTCGAGCTGTCCGCATACGCGCTCTCGCAGCTGCGGCCGGACACCTTCTCGTACGCCGGGCTGATGTAGAGCAGCTGCTGGCGATCAGGACTGCTGACCCAGAACACCTCGTCGATGTTCTCGGCAAGCTCGCGTAGCCGCTTGTCGGCCGACTGCGCCTCG
>JAYVWH010000822.1:0-1728 GCA_043786265.1 Kofleriaceae bacterium
GTAGAAGTCGACGCCGCAGCCAGCGATGGCGACGGCGAGCGCCGCAAAGATGAGCTCAGATCGGAGACGCATATTCCACCCTCCCGAAGAGACCGAAGACGAAGTGATCCTCGCGGCAATCCGGCGAGTCGACGCACACCCAGCGTGTCATGATCTCGCCGCCGTGCGCGTGAACGTGAACCGCGAGCTCGAGACCGCTGTGAATCCGAACCTTGTCGCTGAACACGGACGGCAGCTGCGCCGACACGCCGATCAGCGCCTTCTCCGTGTACTGGGCCTCGCGACCGATCGGCGTGATCGACATCCGGGCGCCACCCCACACCGACCACCGCGAGCCGACGTAGCGGACGACACCGTCAAAGTCGTAGTCGCCCTTGCGGACGCCAAGCGGGTCGGCGACCAGGACGAAGTCCCACTTGCCGAACCGGATGCCAGCGTCGAGGCGGTAGTAGCGCGCCCCGAAGTCGGTCCGAAAGTTGAGCCCTGCGTGGAGGTCCCGTCCGGTGTTGACAGCGTGGGTGAGCGTGGGGGAGGTGACAGCCGCATCCGGGGCTTCTTCGGCATGCGCGACGCCCACGCCTACCGACCCCACGACCGCTGCACAGAGGAAGAAGTGATTCAGCACGAGACCGACGCTACGCGGACCTCACGGCCCGCAAGGGCCAGTTCACGCGTTGTTCACCCGACTTTGCCGGACTACGCCTGCTCAGGCCTTTGTGGCGACGACGCGGATCTCCGCGCCGACGCCGAGGAACCGGGCCAGCGAGGCGGTCGCAACCCACGGATCAGCAAGGGTGATCGCGAGCGAGTTGTCATGCTGCCACCGCGTTCCCAATAACGAATTCAAGAAGTGGCGTGCCGCGCGCTGATAGCTCGTCGCCCCGGTGCGGGTCGTCATGCTCGTGATCTTGAAGCCAGCCCGCTCCAGATAGCGCCGCAGCGTCGGTTTCGTGAACTGGTACAGGTGGCGCGGCGCATCGCAGCTCCACCACCAGCGTCCGTACAGCTTGGCCTGTAGGCTCCCCCAGTTCGGCACGCACAGCGACAGCTCGCCGCCCGGGCGCAGCATGCGGTGAATCGAGGTGAGCGCCTGCTCCGGCGAGTGACAGTGCTCGAGCACGTGCCAGATGGTGACGACATCCATCGACGCGTCACCGAAATGATCATCCTCGGCGACACCAACGACAGCGTCGTGCCCTTTCGCCTTCGCGGCCTCGATCGCGTGCGGCGATGGATCCATGCCGTGCGTCGTCCAGCCCAGGCCTTTGAGAACGTCGAGGTAGCGACCGCCACTGCCGCAGCCGATGTCGAGGACATCGCCCTGGCCTTGCCACGTGGGGAACCGATACCACGACACGTTCTGGCGCACGTGCATCCACGCTCGCTCCCACGCCGCGAGCGGCGCGGCGTCTCTGGCCGAGACGCGGCGATGCCACGGTTTCGGCTCCGACGGCTTCGCGATGTGCGCACCGTAATCTTGCGGATAGAGCCCACCGATGTCCGCGCGCGTCGGGCGGGGGTTGATGAAGTGCAGCGCGCAGCCGTCGCAGCGAACGAGGTGCCAGGTCTCGGGGCCGAACTCCGTTAGATCCTTCCACGCACGGCTTTGGCGAAACGTGCGGCCGCCACACAGGTCGCATGCTGCGACGGTGTCGAGCGCCGGGCTCGCGACCTCAGAAGTTGCTGCTGCTACGTTGATCGCCACGCTCTTGAGATACCTGATTGGGG
>JAYVWH010000823.1:0-1725 GCA_043786265.1 Kofleriaceae bacterium
GACCAAGAAGCTCGGCAAGGCGCCTGCCCCCGAAGCCGTCGCGAAGGTCGAGGATCGGACGTACGGGGACAACATCCCGATGCGGATCTACACGCCGAAGGGCAAGGGCCCGTTTCCTGTGATCGTCTACTTCCACGGTGGTGGGTGGGTGATCGCCAACATCGATGTCTACGATGCGTCACCGCGCGCCCTCGCGAACGCGGCCGGTGCGATCGTCGTCGCGGCGAGCTATCGCCAGGCCCCGGAGCACAAGTTCCCGGCGGCGCACGACGATGCGTTCACCGCGTACAAGTGGGTCGTGGAGAATGCGGCGAGCATTGGTGGCGATCCCACCAGGATCGCCGTCGCCGGTGAGAGCGCCGGTGGAAACCTCGCGATCAACACCGCGATCAAAGCCCGCGACGAGAAGGTCACGCTGCCCGTGCACATGCTGCTCGTGTACCCCGTCGCAGGCTCCGACATGACCACGCCGAGCTACGTTGCGAATGCGGACGCCAAGCCGCTGGGCAAGGCCGGCATGCAGTGGTTCGTCAAGCACACGTTCACGAGCGCGGACCAGGCGAAGGACAAGCGCATCGATCTCGTCTCGCGCAAGGACCTCGCGGGGCTGCCGTCGGCGACCGTGATCACGGCGGAGATCGATCCGCTGCGCAGCGAGGGCCAGCAGCTCGCCAAGAATCTCGCTGCTGCCGGCGTCAAGGTCGACGCTGCGGACTATACCGGCGTCACCCACGAGTTCTTCGGGATGGCGCCGGTCGTCGCGAAGGCGAAGCAGGCCCAGGCCCGCGCCGCGGCCAACCTCAAGGCGGCGTTCAAGGCGACACCCAAGGTCTCGCAGAACTAGGCGGGCGCAGCTCGCGGTAGACGATCATCGGCTCCGGGCGCGGTAAGCTGAGACGTGCGACTCGTCTGCGTGTTGCTCGTTGCCGGTTGCGGACGGGTCGCGTTCGGAGACCTCCCCGAGGACGCCGGCGGCGACGGCGCCCCCGATGCCCTGCCGTGTGTCCCGGTCGGCCACGACGAGGATCGCGATCTGATCGACGATGCGTGCGACGTCTGCCCGCACCTTCTGGGCGGTGGGTTGGGATTCCGCCAGCTCACGCTGTACATGCGGACGCCGGCGAACCAGTACTACTACGCCGAGCTCTACGAAGACGCCGCCGTCCTTCAGTGGAAGCTGACCTACACGTTCGACGGCGCCAACTACTTCAACATGGCGGCTGCGATGGCCCAGGGTCCGCTCCTCAACGGTGATGTGATCCTCGAGCTCTCCAATGCCCCACGCGCGGTCGCGACGACGAGCTGGCCCACGCCGCAGCCGACGATCGCGGGCGACGTGCCCGCTGGGCTCACCGCGCCGACCAGCATCGGGTTCGTGGTGCAGGGGCTGTCGGTGCAGATCGACTGGTTGGTCCAGATCCACACCGGGCCGTAGCGGTTAACGCAGCTCGCGACGGACGATCGCGGCGCCCTCGGCGAGTGCGCGCAGCTTCTCGATCGCCACGACGCGCGGAAGCTGCTTGAGACCGCAGTCGGTGGTCAGCGTGACCCGCTCGGGCTCGATGTGCGCGAGCACCTTGCGGACGCGCGCTGCGACCTGCTCTGGATGCTCGATCTCGAGAGTGCGGACGTCGATCACGCCGACGTGCGCGGCCTTGTCGGACGGCAGCTTGCGCAGCAGATCCGCGTCCTCCATCTCGCGGCACGCGAAGTCGAGCACGTACG
>JAYVWH010000824.1:0-3999 GCA_043786265.1 Kofleriaceae bacterium
GGTCAGGGCGCGGAAGTGCAAGAGGATGTTGCTGTACGACTTCCAGAACCTGTCCATGTTGAAGTCGTGCTTGCTGTGGATCTCGCGGATGTAGATCCAGAACCAGCCGCCCGTCGCCGCATTCGCGATCAGCGTGCCGCCGAGACCGATCACACCGGCGACCGCGATGAACGTCGGCAGGCGGCGCCACGCGACGATCAGCACGATCATGCCGCCGAGCGCGACGTAGAGAATGCCGGTCTGCTTCGCGAAAAACGAGAACGCGAGGATCGCAGCGACCGCCGCGACGCGCCCGTGACCGCGCGCACCGGTGCCGACACCGCTCCAGTTCGCCGCGCCAGCGAGCCCGGCCGTGATCAGGAAGAGGAATAACGTGTCGGCGCGGACGAGGTCGTACCAACCTTCGACGTAGGGATAGATCGCGGAGAACAGTCCGAGCGCAAGTAACGTCCCGACGATCGCGGGCAGCTTTGCGCTGTGGCGAAACCGCGGCGCGCAGATCGATGCGAACGCGACCGCGGAGATTCCGAACAGCGAGATCGCGCTCAGCGCGCGGCCGAGCGTGTAGGTCAGACCGAACACCTCGCCGAGCGTGGCGAGCAGCGCTGGATAGAGCGGCGTGTAGAGATACGGGATGAAGTCGACCGATGGCTCGGCGTAGATCGGCTGGCCGCTCTGCAGGCGCAGCGCGTGGTGCAGCATCCCGCCTTCCATCCACTCGAGGTCGTACGGATAGGCCATGCGTCCGCCGACGGCAGTCATCAGCAGCCACACCTGAACGAGCGCGGGGATAGCGAGCGCGAGCCACAGCGAGATCTCGATCGCGCGACGTACCGACTGGGCGCGGCTGTAAGCGCCGAAGTGCGTGACCGCGCGCGGCAGGTCCTGACTCACGGAGCGACCTCGAACGTAGCCGCGGCGACGGCGTTGTTGTCGACCTTCGCCGACGGCGCGTGAATCGTTGCGCGCTGGCTGCCCGCGAACAGACCCGTCCACACGGTGTAGGTCCCGGTCGGGGTGAAGCGCGGAAGCGTCACCGCCGTCGTGTACCGGATGAACTGCCCGGTGCGCCACCACTCGAATGGCCGAACTGGCTTGTGATCACCATTGACGAATGCGTTCCCGGGGCCCTTGATGTGGACGAAGAACCGCCACTCGGGCGACACGGCCCCGCGCGCCTCGAACGTCCACGTCAGCGTGATCGTGTCCCCGGGCTTGGCCCGTGCGGGGGCCTCGACGGCGAGCAGCCGGACGCCGGGCCCGATATCGGCGTCGAGCGACGCGGCGAGCGCCGGCCGTGCGGGCAGCAGCGCCTCGACGGCACCGGCCGGCACCTGGCTTCGGTCGTACCACTGCTCGACCGCACGGCGCGTCGATACGCACGCATCGTCGTCGCCTGCGACGTCGACGGTCTCGCCGGGATCGCGATCTAGCTGGTAGACCTCCCAGCTGGTCTCGGGGCTGACGTTGTAGATGACGTGACAGCGCGCATCGGCGCCGGCGCGCATCTCGTGATTGCCTTCGTACGAGAGCTGCTGGAACACGACCCGCTCGCGATCGGTGCCGGTGAGCACGTCGACGAGCGAGCGACCCATCATGTCGGGAGATGACTGTCCGCCGGCGAGGTTGACCAGTGTTGGCATCAGGTCGACGTGGCCGGCGGGCGTCTTCGAGCGGCGCGGCGGTAGGCCGGGCACGCGCACGATCAAAGGAACCTTCGTCTGTGGCCCGTACAGGTGATAGCCGTGCAGCTTCACGCCGTGCTCGCCAAAGCCCTCGCCGTGGTCGCCGGTGACGGCGATGATTGTCTTGTCGTACAGGCCCTTCGCGCGCAGGTCGTCGAGCAGACGGCCGATCTGTTGATCCGTGAATACGATCTCGCCGTCGTAGAGTGATTGCTCGTCGGCGCCAAACGGCTTGATGCCGGCATGCGGCTCGTACGCGAAGTGCGGGTCGTAGTAGTGGACCCACAGCATCCAGCGCTGCCCAGCGTGCTTGTCGACGAACGCGATCGCTTTGTCGGATTGTTCGCGCGCGGACGTCCCTTTGGTCTGCTCGGGGCCCGCGCCGGCGACGGCGTTGTGGAGGCGCGCGTTCTCGTTGTCGTACTCGGCGAATCCCTGGTCCATGTGCCGGCTACGATCGAAGTACCAGTAGTTCGTGATCGCGCCGGTCGCAAAACCAAGCGGCTGCAACGCCTCGCCGAGCGTGGTTGCCTTCGGGGACAGACCGGGCCAGCCTTCGATCGAGAAGTCGTAGAACACATCGAGCGGCAGACGGCCCGTGAGGATCGCCGGCATCGAGTAGCGCGTCGAGGGTGCATGCGCCCATCCCGCCTCGAACACGGTGCCCTCGGCGGCGACCTTGTCGAGGTTGGGGCTCGTCGCGCGCTTGTAGCCGTACATGCCGAGGTGGTCAGCGCGCGTCGTATCGATCGTGATGACGAGGATATTGGCGTCCTTGGGAACGCCTGCCGGGACCGGCGCGAACGCGGTGTCGACCTGCGCAGCCTTGGTGCTCGCATCCCCGCCGATACAGTTCTGGTCGATGCCGTCGTCGGGGATCTCAGGCGCGCCCGGATGGATCGTGCGGTCGCCGTCGTCGCAATCGCCACCGCCGAGGAAGCGGGCAAAGCCATCGCGATCGAAGTCGAAGGCGCGGCGCGCCGTGCGTGCGATCGGTGCGCCGAGCCCGGTGAATGCGGTCGAGGCCTTGATCACGCTCGGGGATCCTCCGAGCGCGAGCACGAGCACGAACGTCGCCACGACCGTCGCAGCCCACAGCGTCCGGCGCAGCGCGGGGCGGAGCGCGTTGAGGAAGTCGACGCCGCGCGCGGCGAGCCCGCGTGCAGGACCCGCGAGCACGAGCATACCGGCGACGACGAGCGGGCCACGCAGCGGCAACAGGCGCGCGGTGTCCCATGCTGTGTGTGCCCACCACGCGGCGCCGAGCGCGACCAAGATGCCCGCTGCGACGAGCGGCGCGAGCGGCGAGGCCAGCCACGGCGCGCGGCTGGCGAGCGGAACGAGTGCGGCTTCGACCGCGCGCGCGAGGACGAACGTGACGACGATGGCGATGCCGAGCCCGACCAGCGTCGCCGCGACCACAGCGAGGACGGCGAGCCCGAGTGCGTGACTCTTCACCACGATCGGGGTCATGACGCGGTAGACCGCGTAGATCGTGATGCCCAGCACGGGGACACCAGCGATCGCGAGTGACAGGCCCACGAGCGCCTCGCGCGGATCGCGGGTGCGGCGCTCGGCGTGGGCCGCGGACGCGAAGCGTGCGAGATCGCCGAGCCGGGTCCCGCGCGACAGCCCGATGAGGCCGAGGGCAGCGATAAACCCCGCGACGAGCCCGGCGAATCCGAGTGCAAATCCCGAGTACGCGACGAACCGTACTCGCCCTAGCAGGCCAGGGACGAATTGCCCCGCCGGTCCCCAGGACCACAGCGCGTCGATCATTCCCGTCGCGAAGCCAGCGACGAGGCCGGTGAGCGCACCGATCCCGAGCACATCGCGGACGGTCCGCACGGGAGAGCTCATCGACGCGGAGAGGTTACCAGACCCGGATCGTGCACGCCGGACTTGGTATGGTTGGCGGGATGACCGCCGAACGCCTGCGCTGGCTCCTGCTGGGAGTCGCCGTCGTCGTGCTCGGCGTGCACTCGCTTGCCTACAACTTCATCACCGACGACGCGTACATCTCGTTCGTCTACGCGCGCAACTTCGCCGAGCACAAGGAGCTCGTCTTCAACCTCGGCCAGTTCGTCGAGGGATATACGAACTTCTTGTGGACGCTCTTGATCGGCCTCGGGATGCTGGTCGACATCCCGCCCGAGTGGACCGCGAAGATCCTCGCCGGCATCTGCTCGGCGGTGACCTTTATCGTCGTGATGGGGACGGTCGACCGCGCTCTTGGGCGCAAGTCGGCGTGGTCCGCGATCCCGGTGCTGCTACTCGCGTGCTCGTCGGGCTTTGCGTGCTGGACGAGCGGTGG
>JAYVWH010000825.1:0-2397 GCA_043786265.1 Kofleriaceae bacterium
CGCACAGCGCGACGAGCACGAGTACGACCCGGAGCATGGCGCGCAGTATACGACCCGCGAGCGCCGAAACCGGATGCCTAGGTCGTGGTGATCTGGCGCAGGTGAGCGAGCAGCTTGTCGAACAGCCCGCGCAGTGCACCTTCGAGGGCATCCTTCTGCATGTTCGGAAGGAACGACGGCTTGTACTTCGACATCGGGACCTGAATCTTGGCGCCGCCCGACAAGAACGACAGCATCTTGCCCGTGTTGTCCGAGATCGCGAGGCGCAGCTCCACTGCGACTTCCATGTAGTTGCCGACCTGCGCGGCCTCGAGCTTCACCACGGCGACGTCGAGCTGACGTCCCTCGAGGCCCCAGCGTTGGGCGTCGTTCTCGAGCATCGTGACCTGATGCGCCTTGGACAGCGAGTCCTTGAGCGCACTGGCGAGGATGTCCGCGTGCCCCTTGCGCGTGATCTTGTCGGTCTTGCCGGGCGAGTCGTCGTTGCAGCCCTTCACCGTGACATAGAGATCGGGGCGATCTTCAACCGCGTGCGGCGAGCGACCAAAGCCGGTGGTCTTGCGCGCCTGCACGGGCGCGCTCACGGTTGTCGCGACGGCGCCATCGGTCGCAGGCGCCGGGGCGTCGGGCAGATCGTTCGGAATGTTGTTCGCCTTCTCGACCGCGAGCACCGCCTCACGAGCGGACTTGCGAACGGTCTCGTCCACATCGTCGGTCGCTGCGGTCTTGAGCCCGATCAGCGATCCTTTGTGACCGAGCTTGCCGAGCGCGGTCGCGGCGACGGCGCGGATCTGCGCGTTTGGATCCTGCAGCGCGGTGACCAGCGGCTTCATCGCGCGCTTGTCGCCAAGGCGCGCGAGCGACAGCACGGCGGACAGCCGCGTCTTCTCGCTGGAGCTCGACAGGTTGGTCGTTAGATCTGCGATGCGGTCACCAGCAGCGGCAGGCCGCTGGGCCATCATCAGGGTCGCGAGCGCAATCGCTGCAGCGAGCCGTCCGAGTCGATTGCCTCCGAGCACGCCCTTCGATTAGGCGCTTCGCCACTCATCGAAGTCAATCTTTTCTACCGAACCAACCGTGCGCGATCCGTGCATTTCCAGGTGTATGGTGAAGTAGATGTCGGATCAGCAGTTTCGTATTGCGACGCTGGTTGGTGCGCTCGGGCTGGTCGTGCTGATCACGTACATGCGGTTCTGCGGGAGTGTCGCGCTACCGATCAAGCCACCGCCACCATCAGGACCGACCGGAACGCAGACGCAGCTGTTGCAGAAGTCTGCCGCTTCGCCTGCGGTCTACCGGGGTTTTCTCGAGAGCGACGCTGCAGCAGCAGGATTGCCTTCACCGTCGCCGGCGATGATGGCAAAGAAGCTGCCGTATCGCGTGGATGAAGCGCGCCACGTGCTCGAACCCGGCAAGCCACCGATCGACGCGGCGGGTCTGCGTCTCCATGTCGAACGCTCGCGTGATTCCGTCGTTCTCGTGATCGAGAACCGGCTCGACTCCGATGTTGCGTACGAAGTTGTGTCGACGCCGAGCACCGGGGCCGGCTCGTGCAACTCGGCCTCGCCGTTGCCGTTCAATGCGATGTCGATCTCGAAGGGCGGCAGCGAGCGGCGGACCGAGTGCGTGTGGCGCGACGGCATGTCGATCATCCTCACCAAGATCGAAACGATCGAGGTCGCACCGCTATCGGCCTGGTATCTCAGCCAGGTTCCGCCGTCCGTCATGGGCATCGATTCGCGGATCGCGCGGGGCCATCGCGGCGCCAAAGGGTCCGATGTTTGCTCGCCCGTCATCCCCCAGGTGGTCCGAACCGGGCTGGAACGAGGAGAAATCGGCTGGCGGGATCTCACTGATTTCTATGCCCGTCACCGCTGTCAGACCTACGTATTTCCCCCGTCATATCGAGCATTTAAGTCGGATGGCGAGCTCGCGATCCCAGCCGTGTCCGGCGGGTAGCCACGAGTTTTCGCGTAGATAGACTTGCGCTCGGATGTGCGGGGCGTTTAGCCTAAATTTGTACTTACGCGGAGTTACGGGTGACCAAGTCCGAGCTCATCGAGAAAATCTCAGAGACGTTGAAGCTGCCGGCGGGTAAGGCAGAGGCGATCGTCAATACTATCTTCGATTCCATGGTGAAGGCCCTGGAACGCGGAGAAGGTATTGAGATCCGTGGCTTTGGCAGCTTTACCGTGCGCAAGTACAAGGCGTACGAGGGCCGCAATCCACGTACGGGCGAGACCGTGCACGTCGCCGAGAAGCGTCTGCCTTTCTTCAAGGTCGGCAAAGACTTGCGTGAGCGAGTCAACGCAGGCCTCGGGACTCCGCTGCCGGCCGACAAGCCGGACGAGCCGGACGATACCGATCCGAACGACAGCTCAGACGACGACGACGAGG
>JAYVWH010000826.1:0-6006 GCA_043786265.1 Kofleriaceae bacterium
AAGCTCGCTGCGGCGAGGCTTGCAAGCTTTCACAAACTGGCCGAGGAGCGCGCCAGCGGTGCGGTCAAGCAACACACCGCAAGCCGGCTGGCAGAGACCCGCAAGGCAAAGGCGCGGAAGTACGCGCCGCGACCCAGCAAGCCCGGCGACGAGAAGTGACGCGCGTTGGGGTTCGCGGACCCGTGCTATACGCACGCGTCCGTGATCGCCTTCTCTTCCGTTACCAAGCAATACGGCGGGCAGATCCTGTTCGTCGACGCGTCGTTTCAGATCAATCCGGGTGAGAAAGTCGGACTCGTCGGGCCCAACGGCGCTGGCAAGAGCACGGTATTCCGCCTGATCGTCGACGAGGACACGCCCGACGACGGCAACGTAGAGAAACCTCGCACGATGACGATCGGCTACTTCCGCCAGGACGTCGGTGACCTCAAGGGGCGGTCGATTCTTGCGGAAACCTGCGCGGGCGCCGGCGAGGTCGGCGTGCTCGCCGTGGAGCTCGCCGTACTGACCGCGAAGCTCGAGGCCGCGGGTGACGATCTCGACGATGTCGTCACGCGATTCGGCGAGGTCCAGTCGCGCTACCAGGATCTCGGAGGCTACGAGCTCGAGGCGCGAGCCCAGGAGATCCTCAACGGGCTCGGGTTCCCGCAGGACCAGATCCCCAACGACGTCTCCACGCTCTCGGGCGGTTGGAAGATGCGCGTGGCACTCGCGCAGATCCTGCTCGCGAAGCCCGACTTGCTGCTCCTCGACGAACCGACGAACTATCTCGATATCGAGTCGATCCTGTGGCTCGAGACGTTCCTGCGCGACTACCCGGGAACGGTCGTGATGACGTGTCACGACAAGGAGATCATGAACCGCGTCGTCAAGAAGATCATCGAGATCGACGGCGGCGCGCTACGGACGTACGGCGGCAACTACGACTTCTACGAGAAGATGCGCGAGATCGAGGCCGCGCGCCGCGAGGCCGAGTACGCCCGGCAGCAAGCGATGCTTGCGAAGGAGAGCCGGTTCATCGAGCGCTTCAAGACGCACGTCGCCAAGTCGTCGCTGGTCCAGAGCCGGGTGAAGAAGCTCGACAAGATCGAGAAGATCGCCGAGCCGAAGCGCTACATCGAGAAGTCCTTCGACTTCCGCGTTCCCGCGCGGTCGGGCGACGACGTCGTGCGCATGGAGGGCCTGTGCAAGGCCTACGGCGCGCGCATCGTCCACGACAAGCTGACACTCACCGTCCGCCGCAAGGAGCGCTGGGCGGTGATGGGCGAGAACGGCGCGGGCAAGTCGACGCTGCTCAAGATGATCGCGGGCGCGCTCGCACCAGATTCCGGCGTGGCCGCGATCGGCGCGAGCGTGTCGATGGGGTACTACGCGCAGCACGTGATGGAGCTGCTCGGCAGCGATCGCACCGTCCTCGAAGAGCTGCAGGAGCACGCCCCGATGGCGAACCAGGGGACGTTGCGTGGCCTCGCCGGTGCCTTCGAATTCCATGACGATGACGTGTTCAAGCTGATCAGCGTGCTGTCCGGTGGTGAGCGCGCGCGTGTCGCCCTCGCGAAGATCCTGTTCGACGCGCCAAATTTGCTCGTGCTGGACGAGCCGACCAACCACCTCGACATCGCGACCAAGCGCGCGCTCGTCAAGGCGCTGTGCGACTACGAGGGCACACTGCTGTTCGTGTCGCACGATCGACAGTTCCTCAGCGCGCTCGCGACCCGCGTGATCGAGCTGTCGCCGAAGGGTGCGCACATCTACGGCGGCAGTTACGACGAGTACGTTGCTTCGACCGGTCGCGAAGCGCCTGGCATGCGCGCCTGACCCCAGGGTTCCTTACAGCCCTCTCCAATCGAGAGTCCGATCATGAGTCTTGCGGGAAAGACTTCAAGTGGGCGCGCGCGGCAGACGCATCGTGATCACCGCGCCCCCGCCGACGCGTGGTGCGAGCTGAACGTCGCCGCCGAGGCCGGTGGCTACCGAGCGTGCGACGCCGAGGCCGAGGCCGACGCCGGCACCACGGATGCTCGAGCGAAAGAACGGCTCGAATGCGTGCAGCGCTTCATCCTCGGTGAGAGGCCGGCCATTGTCGGAGACTTCCACGACGACGAGACCGTCGCGCTCCTCGACTGCAATGACGATGCGATTGCTTGGGGTGATCGCTTCGCTGTCGAACCCCGAGCTCGAGAATAGAAGCATCGCGAGGACGGCCTGGCCGATGCGCGACTCCTCACCCGCGACCGGCGACACCGGGAAGATCTGACGGATCACGTTGGCGCACGGCTCGAGTGTCGGTGCGGCGAGGCGCAGCGCCGAGGATACGACCGATGCAAGATCGATCTGTTGCGTCGCGCTACGGGTCGCGAGCGTCTGCAGCGCGCGCACATTGCCCGCGATGCGCTCCGCACCGGTCGTGATGTCGTCGAGACAGCGCAGTGCATTGTGTTGCGCGCCCTCGGGCAGGTTCGTCGAGACTTGCTTGCGCAGCGCGCGCAGGTTGAGCAGGACGCTGGTGAGCGGATTGTTGGTCTCGTGCGCGAAGCCTGCCGCAAGCGCGCCGACGAGCGCGAGCCGGTCAGCCTCGAGCAGGGATAACTGGGTCTGGGTACGGAGGTTGATGTCGCGCACGACGAACACGAACCCGAATCCACCCTCGATCGGGACGCGACCGCCGGTGACCTCGGCGGTGATCTCGTGGCCTTCACGGTGAATCAGGACGACCTCGATTGGCGTGCCGAATGGCGTCGCTGCAGTGAACAAGCTCGAGAACAGCTGCGCGATCGTCCCCTTCTGTTTTGGCGCGACTGCGTGCCACAGCGGCGTCGTCAACCACTCCTCGGGCGTGTAGCCGATGCTGCCTGCGAGCGCGCTGTTGATGTACAGCTTGTCAGTCGCACCATTGCGATGGGCGAGCGCCATGACACCGACGCCAGCGCGTTCGATCGCGGAAAGGAGCGGCGGGAGGAGCGCTTCCAGGAGCTCCACGTCACGCGTCCTTGATGAACGTGCCCGCGGTGCGGTCCTTGATCACACCGGGAAACTGCAGCACCTGGTTGTGCATCGCGACGTAGACCCCGGCGGGGAGGATCTGCACCGCGAGCAGCGCCTCGGTCAGATTCTGGAGCGCGTCGGTCGAGCGCAGCTCGTACGGACGCATCGCCCCGGTGAACACGATCGGCGACGCCGGTGTGCCGGCAAGCTCGACGACCCGGTCGCCCGAGACTGCCAGACGGTCGGTGCCATGAACGACGACGACGCCGTCGAGGTCACGCGCCATGCGGCTGGCGATCTCGGCGATCAGGGTGTGGTCCTCGGGAGTCATCTCGAGGCTGTCCTTGTTATGAGCGCCACGCGCTGCACCTCGATGCCGCGCAGCTCCAGAGAGGCGAGCATCACGTCGAGGACGGAGATGTGGTTTGCGAGCACTCCGGACAGGTGGTCGTAGGTCTTCTCGATCGTACCGCCGGTCGAGATCAACGCGATCCGTCGCTTGGTCATCGTGCCTTCAAGTCAGATACGGAAGCGCGAAGTAAACCACAGCGGCGGCACCGCCAGCGGCGATCAGCACCAGAACGGCAAGTAAGAAGTTGCTCGCACCGTTTCGCTTGCTCGGCTCGACCTGAGTCTGGGAGACAGTGCCATGGCTTGCCCCGCCGAGGTTCGAGGCGGACGGGCGGAGACCGCGCACCGCGAGATCATCGAGCGGGACGCTGCCGGGCTCCGCCGCAATCGCCGCCCCCGACATTCGTGGTGTGGTGCGGGCACCGCTGGACGCCGGCGAGTACGGGTCTGACGTGATGGCGATCCCGGGAGCAGGAGTCGCGGGCCCCCCCGCACCGGGAAGCGTGCGCAGCAACTGTGCGCCGGGAGAAGCGAGCCCGGACTGGCTCGGGCGAGGCGTCGGCTGCGTGGGGCCGCCGAGGGGCATCGCTTTGCTCGGGCGGCTGGGTTCGATCATCATCGTACGGGCCTGCGCGTCACTGCGCGGCGCGAGGCCGCTCATACGGATATTATCCTCGTCGGCGTCGACCGCGGAACGCGGCCCCGGTGTGTTGCGCTGCTTGAGGCCGCCGCTGTGTTCACGTGCCACCACATGTGGCGAGCTCGTACGCGCGACCGGTCCGGATCGATCGCGTCGCGTATCGAGGATGTCTGGTTGCGCCACGACCGGTGCGCTCCTGCGGACGAGCGTCGTTTGCACGTCGCCGTTCTTCCAGTCTTCTTCTTCGTCGCCCCCACCGCGGATCGGGCGATCCATCGCGCCCGACATCGGCGTCGTCATTTCGGTCGCGACATTCCAGTCGTCGGGACGGCCCTTCATGGGCGTCCTCGAGGGCGGTAGTGCATTGACCGCCACCGGCGTCACAAGGGTCGCCATGCCTTCGTTGCTCGAGAACTCGTCGGGGACCTCGCCCCGAGCGAGCTCCCTCGTCCCGGAGCTGATCGAGATCATCGGCTCCGAGCTCTCGTCGAACACACCCTTCTTCGTCTGCCTGAACGCCCCGTCGACCCACTCGATGACCTGCGCGTTGTGCGCGACGAGACCAAGTCGTTTGATCTCGGTCGTCAGCGCCTCACGCAGAGCATGCGCGCGCTGCCAGCGCTGCTCGGGATTGCGGTCCAGTGCAGTCATCACGATCGAATCGAGCTCCGCCGGAACCTTCGGGTTGATCCGCGATGGCGGCAAGATCGGCATGTCCTTCACGCGATACAGCGTGTCCATGTCGTCCTTGCCCTGGAACAGTGGCCGGTTCGCGAGCAGCTCGTGCGCGATCACTCCGAGCGCGAACAGGTCGGCGCGCGAATCGATCGAGCCCATCAGGTACTCGGGCGCCATGTAGCTGAACTTGCCCTTGATGGTCCCCGACATCGTGTTCATGTTCCCCGCGGCGCTACTCGCCTTCGCGATGCCGAAGTCGATCAGCTTCACGACACCGCCGTCGTTGACGATGATGTTCGCGGGCGACACATCACGATGAATGATGCCGAGCGGTTGCCCGGTCTCGTCACACAGGTTGTGTGCGTAGTCGAGCGCGTCGCAGAGCTGGGTGACGATGTTGAGCACGATCGGCAGCGGCATGTTGCCGCACACCGCGGCGCAGTGCTTGAGGATCTCGCGCAGGTTGCGACCTGGTACGAGCTCCATCGCGATGAAGTAGGTCTGCCCGACCTTCCCGAGGTCGTAGGTCTGCGCGACGTTCTCGTGCCGTAGGTGACTTGCGAGGCGAGCTTCGCGGATGAACGACTTCACGAGGCTCGCGTTCGCCGCCACGTTGGGCAGCATCCGCTTCAGCGCGACTTGCTTGGAGAATCCCGCGATGCCCTGGGTCTCCGCGCGGTGGACCGTCGCCATGCCGCCGAGCCCCAGCTGCTCGTAAACGGTATACGGTCCAAACTCCTCGACAGGAGTACCCACGGAGCCATCGTAACCCGGCCTACGGGCAAGGGGGAATCGGATTGCCGAGATGCTCGGCGAAGACGCTCGGTTAACCCCACGGACCTGCTGGGGTGTGCTCAGGCGGTCGGCGGCGTGGGAGCAGGCTTTGTACGGAACCGTGCACGCGCGGTCGGCGCGATCTTGCGGTTGACCAGAATGAGGGTGGCGATCGGGATGATCAGTGTGATCGCGATCGGCGCGATCGCCATCATCTGCTCGTTGCCGAATCCGCGGCCAATGTTCTTGAACATCTTGAGCAGCGGATAGTTGATGTAGAGGGTGACGGCCGCACCGATGACGCCGAACAGCGTGGCGATGATGCGCGACTGCGGGCTCATGCGGACCAGCTCGAACCCGGCCCACGCCTGGAACACGACAAGTCCGACCGAGAACCAGATCGAGCGCATGCCCATCGCCCCACCGATGGCGGTCATCGCGGACAGCATGCGGCCCTCGCTGCTCTCGGTCGCGACGAGCGAGATGATGACAAATACGGCCGAGAACATCGCGTGGGCGAACAGCAGCCAGCCGAGGCCCGTGAGACCGGCGTCGGGCGCGCGGCGGTGAATCGGTGC
>JAYVWH010000827.1:0-8046 GCA_043786265.1 Kofleriaceae bacterium
CCGTCCACATGGAAGCGCGAGATGCTTCATCTCTCGTTCGCATTCGCCTGCTCTCTCGCCGCGGAGTTCACGTCATGGATCATGCATCGAGACAACAGCGCGCTCGTCATCACCCTCTCCGTGATCGGGCTCGTCACGGCAGGAACTAAGACTCTGCGAAAAGGCATCGTCGCGGCGCGCACCCTGACCCTCAACATCAACCTTCTGATGATGATCGCCGTCATCGGCGCGCTCGCGATTCAGCAATGGCCGGAAGCGGCGATGGTGAACGTGCTGTTCGCGTTTGCAGAGGTGATCGAATCCCGTTCCATGGAGCGCGCGCGTGATGCGATCCGCAGCCTCCTGGTGCTTGCACCCGACCTCACGCGCGTGCGCCGCGGAGAAGTGTGGGTCGAACAGGAAACATCGACGATTGCGCCAGGCGCAACCATCCAGGTCCGCCCGGGGGAGCGCGTCCCCCTGGATGGCCGCGTCACTGCGGGCACGACGTCGATCAATCAGGCCCCGATCACCGGAGAGTCGATTCCGGTCGACAAGAAGGCCGGCGATACCGTGTACGCCGGAAGCGTCAACGCACAGGGCATGATCGAGGTCGAGGTTACTGCCGGCGCGTCGGACACCACCTTGGCTCACATCGCGCGGGCGATTCGTCAGGCGCAGAGCCAGCAATCCCCCACTGAACGCTTCGTCGACAAGTTCGCGCGCTGGTACACGCCAAGCGTCGTGATCATGGCGATCGGCGTCGCCCTGGTTCCTCCGCTCGTTTTCGATCAGTCCTTCGAAGCGTGGCTCTACAAAGCGCTGGTCCTGCTCGTGATCGCGTGCCCCTGTGCGCTCGTGATCTCGACGCCCGTCACCATCGTCAGTGGTCTCGCTGCTGCCGCGCGGCGCGGACTGCTCGTGAAGGGCGGCACCTACCTCGAGACAGCTCACGAGTTGCGTGTGCTCGCGATCGATAAGACTGGCACCCTCACGCAGGGCCATCCCGCGCTGACAGACGTGATCGTCCTGGCGGATCTTTCGCGGGACGAGGTGCTCGCTCGCGCTGCAAGCCTCGAAGCGACCTCGGCACACCCGATCGCCCGGGCGGTAGTCGCCGGCTTCTGTGGTCCGCACTCGGACGCAATCAACGTGACCGCGGTCGAGGGCAAGGGCATCCGAGGTCAGATCGATGGCGAGTGGATCAGCATCGGCAGTCACCGCTATGCCGAGGAGAGCAAGGCGTGCACGCCAGAGGTGGAGGCGGCGCTTGAGACCCTGGAGGCCGCTGGCAAGTCAGTGATGGTCGTATGGCGTGGTGAAGGCAAGGTTCAAGCGATCGGCGTGCTCGGCGTCGCGGATACAATCCGGTCGACGAGCATCGAGGCGGTTCGCGCCCTTCATGCGCGAGGCGTGAAGCTGCTCATGCTTACCGGGGACAACGTCACAACCGCGAATGCCGTCGCGAAGCAGGTCGGCATCGACGAGGTCGCCGCTGGTCTACTCCCGGAAGACAAGCTCGCGCGGATCGACGAGATGCGTCGTGCGGGGATCGCAGTCGGCATGGTTGGCGATGGCGTCAACGACGCCCCTGCCTTGGCGCGCGCGACGATGGGCTTCGCGATGGGAGCCGCCGGCTCCGATACCGCGCTCGAAACCGCGGACGTCGCGCTGATGAGCGACGATCTGCGTGGCGTTGCGACGTTCATCGATCTCAGCCGCCGCACGATCAAGACCCTGCGGGTGAACATCGCCTTCGCCATCTCGGTCAAGGCGGTCTTCTTTGGCCTCGCGCTGTTCGGGCTCGCGCCGCTGTGGATGGCAGTGCTCTCGGACATGGGTTCGAGCCTGATCGTTGCCGCCAACGGGCTGCGCCTCCTGCGAACGTGAGACGCGCCGGATCCCGGTTCGCCGTGCGCAGGCGACTGTTGAGCTGGGGCGCCTACTGGACGACGACGGTTCCCTTGAACATGTCCATGCCGCACGCGTAGCCGAGCTTGCCGGCCTTCGGGAATGTGGCGGCGATCTCGACGGGCGTGTTCAGCGGCAGTTCCTTCTCGATCTTCTTGCCGTCATCCAACGTCAGGACGACTTCCTTTGCGCAGGTCTTGTCGGTCGTGCGCTCGAAGACGAGGGTCACCGGCTTTCCGGCGGGCACGTTGGTGCTCTCGGGCTCGAAACCCTTTTCTGTGACCTTGATCTCGAACCGCGCACCGTCGCTCGGCTTCGCGGCTTCGGTCGGGGCCGTCGACGGCTTCGACACCTCTGCCTTGGGGGCTTCGGGCGTCTGTGGTTTCGCCTTCGCGTCGTCCTTCTTGCAGCCGGTGGCGAGGGCGAGCGGGATCAGGAGGGCAAGCATCTTCATCATGTCGGGTCTTCTTCCTTGGCTAGGCCGCGACTCTTCCATAACGCAAAGATCGCGGGATACACGGTCAACTCGAGCAGAAACGACGTCACCAGGCCACCGATCATCGGTGCGGCGATTCGCTTCATCACGTCAGCGCCGGTGCCATCGCTCCATAGCACCGGGATCAGGCCGATCATCATCGTCAGCACGGTCATGAGCTTGGGCCGGATTCGCTTCGCGGCTCCTTCGACGATCGCCTCACGGAGGTCGCCCTGTGTTCGCATGCGCCCTTCCGCGCGCCACTGCCGATCAGCGAGCGTCAGATACAGCAGCATCACCACGCCCGTCTCGGCGTCGAGACCGGCGAGCGCGATCACGCCTACCCAGACGGCGATGCTCGTGTTGTAGTCGAGCAGGTAGAGGAGCCATACGGCCCCGACGAGCGAGAACGGAACGGCGAGCAAGACGATGCCGGTCTCTACGAGGGAGCGCGTGTTGAAGTACAGGAGCAAGAATACGAGCACGAGCGTGATCGGGACGACGAGCTTGAGCTTCTCCTTCGCGCGCTCGAGATAGGTGAACTGACCGACCCAGGCGAGCCGTATGCCCGGTTGCATCTTCGCGTTCAGTGCGACCGCCGCCTTCGCGTCCGCGACGTAATCCGCGATCGGTCGATCGGTGTCGACGAAGACGTAGCCGACGAGCTTGCCGTCCTCCGAGCGGATCATCGGCGGACCCATGACGTGCTTGATCTCTGCGACCTGCGATAGCGGAATCTGCGCGCCTCCGGGCGTGCCGACGAGCACTTGCCCGAGCAGCGCCGGATCGTCGCGGAGCTCGCGCCCGTAGCGGACATTGATCGGGAACCGCTGGCGGCCTTCGACGGTCTCCGAGACCTTCATGCCACCGATCGCGGTCTCGACGACTTCGTTGATGTCGGCCACGGTGAGGCCAAAGCGGGCCGCCTCGTCGCGCTTGGGGATGATGTCGATATAGAAGCCGCCCGTCGAACGATCCGCGAATGCGCTGTTGGTGCCCGGGACGGCCGACACGGCACGTTCGACCGAGATCGCGGCTTCCTCGATCTGCTCGATGGTGTCGCCGAAGACCTCGATGCCGAGCTTGCTGCGGATGCCGGTCGAGAGCATCTCGGTGCGGGTCTGGATCGGCATCCACCAGATGTTCGGCATGCCGGGGTAGCGGAGCTTCGCGTCCATCTCGCGCTTGAGCCGATCGGGTGTCATGCCTGCGCGCCATTGGCTCTGCGGCTTGAGAATCACCGTGGTCTCGACCATGCCGAATGGCGCTGGATCGGTCGGCGTCTCCGCGCGGCCGTTCTTTCCGAACACGCTCTGCACCTCCGGAAACGCGGCGATCTCCTTGTCCATCATCTGGAGTACGCGCGAGGCCTCGGCATCGGACATGCCGGGCGGTGCGGTCGGCATGTAGAGCAGCGCGCCTTCGTTCAGTGGCGGCATGAACTCGGTGCGCTGGTCCGATAACATGGTGCGAAGCGCGGGGAGCGTGAAGATCATCACGAGCAAGGCGAGGCCAATGACCGTCTTCTTGTAGGTGACCACCTTGCGGACCAGTGGCGCGTAGAGGCGGATCAGCAGGCGATTGAGGGGATGCCGTTCCTCGTGAAGGATACGGCCACGGATCAGGATCACCGCGAGGGCAGGGGTGAGCGTCACGGACAGGATCGCGGCGAAGCCCATCGAGTAGGTCTTGGTGAATGCGAGCGGCTTGAACAGGCGGCCTTCGACCCCTTCGAGCGTGAACACCGGGATGAACGAAACGGTGATCACGAGCAGGGAGAAGAAGATCGACGGGCCGACCTCCTGCATCGCGACGATGATCGCGTCGCGGCGGGGCGTCAGGCATCCTCCGCGCTCCCACTCGTCGAGCTTCTTGTGGATGTTCTCGATGATGATGATCGAGGCGTCGACCATTGCACCGATCGCGACCGCGATGCCGCCGAGGGACATGATGTTCGCGGTCAGGTTCTGAAATGCCATCGGAATGAACGCGAGCAGCACGCCGAGCGGCAACGTCAGGATCGGCACGAGCGAGCTGCGTACGTGGAGCAGAAAGAGGAAGATGATGAGCGCGACGACGACCATCTCCTCGATCAGCGTGTGCCGGAGCGTCTCGATCGATGCGCGGATCAGGCCGGACCGGTCGTAGGTCGGCACGATCTCGACTCCCTTCGGCAGCGTTCGCCGGATCTCGTCGAGGCGGACCTTGACGGCATCGATGACGTCGAGCGCGTTCCCGCCGTAGCGCATGATCACGACGCCGCCGACGACTTCCCCCTTGCCGTCCAGCTCGGCGACGCCGCGCCTGATCTCGGGCCCGAGCTCGACGGTGCCTACGTCCGCCACCGTCACCGGCGTGCCGCGCGAGGTCACCTTGAGAGGCACGGACTCGAGGTCGTGCTTGTTCTTGACGTAGCCGCGCCCGCGCACGATGTGCTCGTGACCGGCAATCTCGAGCACGCTGCCGCCGACATCCTGATTGGATCGCTGGACCGCCATCATGACGTCGCGGATCGTCACGCCGTAGGCCTGGAGCTTCACCGGATCGACGACGACCTGGTACTCCTTCACGAAGCCGCCGACGCTCGCGACCTCGGCGACGCCTTCGACGCTGGAGATCGCGAAGCGTAGGTTCCAGTCCTGGAGCGTACGGAGCTCCTGCAGGTCATGGGCGCCCGTGCGATCGACGAGTGCGTACTCGTAGACCCAACCAACGCCCGTCGCGTCGGGACCGAGCGTGGGCTCGACCCCGGCCGGCAGGCGTGATTTGGCCGAGCTCAGATACTCGAGCACGCGGCTGCGCGCCCAGTAGATGTCGGTACCGTCCTCGAAGATGACGTAGACGAACGACATCCCGAACATCGACTGGCCGCGCACGTACTTCACGCCGGGCGCCGCCACGAGCGACGAGGAGATCGGGTACGTGATTTGATTTTCGACGAGGTCGGGGCTGCGTCCCATCCACTCGGTGAACACGATCACCTGTGCATCGGAGAGATCGGGAATTGCATCGAGCGGTGCGCGCCGGAGCGAGATCCAGCCCCACGCAGCGAGAGCTGCGATCACCAGAATGACGATCAGTGGATTCTTCGCGCTGACGGCGATGATGTGGCCGATGACACTGACGCGCGGCGCCTCTATAGCTGGGGCAAGCGGTGGCTGTTGCTCGTCGCTCACGGCGCATCCTTCCAGAACGTGCCCGACGACCGAATGCGACTCTCGGCGGCAACGAGGAAGTTGCCGGCCGTGACGACCGCATCGCCCTCGGCGAGACCGGACACGACCTCGACGCGTTCGCCGCTCTGCGCGCCGGTCTTGACCTCCCGCGGTGCCAGGCGCCCTCCGCCGAGATCGACGATCACGATCCGCCGCGGCCCGGTGTAGAGGATCGCGGACGTCGGGATCTGGATGCGGTCGCCGAGCGCGACGTGAAACGTCACGTTCGCGTACATGTCCGGTTTGAGCTCGAGCCCCGCGTTCGGTAGCTCGATGCGTACGCGTCCGGTTCGCGCGTTCGGATCGAGGTACGGATAGACGAAGGTGACCTTGCCTTCGAAGGTCCGATCCGGGATGTAGCTGAGCGAGATCGTTGCGGCCTGACCCTTCGCGATGCGCGCGAGATCCGCTTCGAACACATCGGCCTCGACCCAGACCTTGTCGAGGGCAGCGAGACGGATCACGCGATCGCCCGCTTTGATCGCCGCGCCCTCGACGATGTTCTTTTCGATGACCACGCCGCTGGCCGGCGAGGCGAACGACAGCTTCTCGATCACCTTTCCCGACTTCGCGACCTGCTGGATCTGCGACGCCGTGAGCCCGAGCAGACCGAGCTTGGTCTCGGCAGCGCGCACGAGCTCGTCCCCGCGTCCCGCGCCTCCTAGCGCCTCGCGACTCGAACGCGCGAGCAAATAATCCTGCTGTGCAGCGAACAGCTCGGGGCTGTAGATCTGGAACAGCGTCTCGCCCTTCTTTACGGCTTGGCCCGTCGCGGTGACGCGCAGGCTGGAGACGAAGCCATCGACCTTGAGCACGACGTCGGTCAGGCGCGTTTCGTCGTAGGTCAGCTTGCCGACGGCGCGGATATCGAGCGCCATCGGAGCTTTCACTGCCTTGTCGGTGCGGACGCCGATCGCCTTCTGGCGCGCCTCGTCGATCTGGACGACGCCGGTCTGCTCGTCCCCCTTGGTCACAGGTGTCAGGTTCATCGAGCACACGGGGCATGTGCCCGGCTCGTGTGCGTGCACCGACGGATGCATCGAGCACGTGTAGTAGGCGATGTCGCCGGCCGAGCCACTCGCGGCTCCGTCGCCGCCAAGGACGGTCAGCCCCGTGGTGCCGACAGTCAACGTGTAGCGGGCCGTGACCGACGTCGCGCCAGCGCTCGCGGTAGCGACGAGTGTCCAGCTGCCAGCCATCGGTAGATCGAGACTCCCCTCGTAGACCCCCGCGCTCAGCGGCTTCGTCTCGACCGTGCCCTTCATCTCGGGCATCGAGCCCATCGCCGCCATGTCGTACATCAGCGACACGCTTGCGCCGTCGACGTGCTTGCCGCTGCCGTCGGTGATCTCCACGCGGAGTCGGTTGCCCTTTTGCTGCGGTGGATCTGGTGTGACGGAGACGGCCAGCTTCCATGCCCCGGCGCTGGCAGTCGCCGCGGTCGAGAACGTGCCACCGCTTCGCTTCCCGCTGAACCACTCGATCAGTGGCCGATGGAACACGAGCGCGGCAACGACGAGCGTGCCGACGACCACGAGCGGTACGCGCTGCTTGCGCAGCCACGTCATCGGACACCTCCGGGGAGCGTGCCGAGTGTGCGATCGAGCGTTGCTTGCCGCCGCCAGGCATCCGTCCGGGCCCGAAGAGCCGCGAGCTGGATCCCGCGAAGCTCGCGCTCCGCCGCGATGACGGCAGGAAAGTCGTTTGCGCCCGTCGTGAAGCCCGCTAGTGCGGCATCGACCTGAGCACGGGCCGCTGGAAGCAAACGTTTGTCGTAGAGCGCGACGACATGAATGCCTTCGACGAGCTCGCGGTGCGCACGCACCACGTCCACCCGGATCGTGTCGGCGGTTTGCTCCTCGGTCGCGCGTGCCTGGGCGACCCGTGCCTGCGCCGCATCTACCTGAGCCGCGCGTTTCCCTCGTTGGATGGGGATGTCGATCGCGACCCCGAGCATCCAGCGGTGTTCGGGCATGTCCCACATGGAGTCGTACGAGGCCGTGAGCTCGAAGTCTGGGTAGTAGGCTCGTTCGGCGCCTCGCACGTTTGCTTCCGCGGCGCGTACGCGTGCGTCAGCAGCGCCCTTCTGCGGATGCTTGGCAAGTGCCCCTGCTACGAGGGGCGCAGGCATCGCGGGGACACCAAGCTCGCCGGCCGGTGGTGGCAGCGGGGCATCGGGATCGCGGTGGAGCAGGCCGTCGAGCCGCGCGACGATCGAGATGCGCTCGGTCTCCAGCATGAACCGATCGTGTTCGAGGTGGCCGAGCTCGACTTCGGCTTGCAGCGAATCCTGCGTGCTTCCTCGGCCCGATGCCAATCGCGCTTCGGCGACCTTCTGCATCTGCTCCACCAGCTTGCGGTGTTGATCGTTGAGCTCGACTGCGCGCGCGTTGAGATATGCGTCGTCGTAGAGCTGCGAGGCAAGCTCCGCGACCATCAGCTGCATCGCGTGAAAATCGCCGCGCA
>JAYVWH010000828.1:0-10289 GCA_043786265.1 Kofleriaceae bacterium
CGCCTTGAGCTCGCCGGCTGCCGTCGCGAGGCTGCTCGTGAGCACACCGATCTCGTCGCGGCTGGGTGGTCGCGCTGGCACGTCGTAGTCGCCGGCACCTATCCTGCGCGCGAATGCGCTGGCCTCCCGCAGACGCAGCGTGAGCGGTCCCGCGATCGCCGCCGCGAGGCCAAACGCGACGAGCAGCGACGCGAGCGCGCCGATCAGCAGCTGCGCGCGCAGCTCGCTCTTGGTCTCCTCGATCTCGCCGATTGGTACGCCGAGGCGGACGACCGAATCGCCGGGCGCAGCGACAGCCACGTAGCGGACGTACACCCCTTCGATCGGCGAGAACCGCGTCTGTCGCCCGACCTTGCCCGCGCGAGCGGCTTCGACCTCGGGCGTGTTGCCGTCGGGATCGAGCGCCGGCCGCATGTTGCCCGGCTCGCTCGACTCGCCGAGTGCGATCCCGCGCTTGTCGATGATCGTCACGCGCGCATCGACGACACCGGCGAGGCGACGCGCGAGCTGCTGCTGGTGCGCGGCACGCTCGAGCCACTGCGCGACGGCCCTCGCTTGGGCTTCGAGGCGCGCGTCGAGCTGCTGCTCCATGCGCTGCGACACCAGCCGCTCGACCACCAGCAACGTGACGGCTCCAACGATCAGCGCGATCGCTGCATGCGTTGCCATGAGCTTGAATCGAAACGAGACGGTCACGCGGCCCCATGGTAGAGGATGAAGCAATGGGAGCACGAGTGCTGGTGGTCGATGACGAGCGCGACGTGGGCCGATTGCTCACGTACAGCCTCGATCAGGCCGGCTTCGAGACCGTGGCTGTGACCACGGGTGCCGAGGCCCTGCTGGCCGCCGCGCGTCAGCCACCGGCGGTGATCGTGCTCGACGTCGGCCTCCCCGATCTCTCGGGCATCGAGGTCTGCAAGAAGATGCGGGCCGATCGCGAGCTCGCTGACGTCGGCGTCATCATGCTGACCGCGCTCGGTGCGCGCGAGGACCGCATCGTCGGGTTCGAGGCGGGCGCAGACGACTACGTCGTCAAGCCGTTTGACGTCGAGGAGGTCGTGCTGCGCGTGCGCGCGCTCGTCCGCCGGATCAGTGAGCGCAAGACCGCGCGTGGCGCGAAGTCGGCGGGCATTGCGCCTCTGTCGTCGGGGACCTTGACCGTTGACATCACGATTCACGAAGTGCGCGGCGACGGCGAGCTGCTGTCGCTGCGGCCGCTCGAGTTCAAGCTCCTGACAACGCTGCTCGGCGAACCGGGGCGCGTGTTCAGCCGCGAAGAGCTGCTGCGACAGGTCTGGGAGATCGAGCACGGCAGTGTTCGCACCGTCGATGTCCACGTGCGCAGGTTACGGCTGAACCTCGGCGCGTGGGCGGATCAAATCGAGACCGTGCCCGGCTTCGGCTATCGCGCGAAGAAGTAGCTGACATCGACCTGTCTCGGACCTGTCATATGGGTCGTTTCGGCGACGGCCTACCATCGATGCGATCGATCTATCTCGCGTGTGCGCTGATCCCAATGCGCCGCATCAGAGTGCAGGTGCCGCCCTTTCGCTGAGCTGGTAGCGGTCGCCCGCCGCGAGCTGCAGCTGGTCACCGAGACTTCGGCGTGACAGCGTCAAAACGCAGTTCGCAGCTTCGACAAGAATAGAGTCTTGAAGATCGAGAACGTCGATGCGGGGACACGGTCGTTCGGCACGTAGCCGTAGGTTCGTTTCAGTAATTCGAACAGCTCCGGGGCGAGTGTAGCGAGCGAGCTCGCGGCACTGAAGTAGTGCTCTGAACAGACCGCAAAGAACTCGGTGCGGTCGACGAGCCCGTACGGATCGAGGAACGTCGGTGGGTGCTCGACGACCGCGTCGTAGGCTTCAAACCACCGGGCACCAAGATCGGCCGCGCTGCCTGCGACCCTGGCGTGCGGGCTCGCGACACCATCGAGACCACCGCACTCGAAGTCGAGCACGTGAGCGAGCTCGTGAACGAGCAAGTTACGGTTCGTAGTGTGAGTGGTGGAGATCTGCGACACCCAGCTCATGTGAATGCAGGCCTGGTTCGGGCGCTCGACAGCGTCTCGCGCCGCGGCGACAAAGCCCGCATTCTCACTGATGAGATTGGCCGCCGACTCGAACGATGTGACCAGCGACGCGTTGGGAACGTCGAGTCGGATGGCCAGTGACCGGCCGAGGTCGCGTAGCAACGGTCGGATCTCGGTCTGTAGTTTCTCGGCGAACTCGCCGAATTGCTGCTTGTCCACTCGATGGCCTGCTTGCAGCCTCCCCTTCCATGACGCGAGCTGGTGACGAAACGCATCGAAATGCTCGTCGGTGATGCGCTGCTTCCCCGTACGACGCCGGCCACTCGCCTGGACGCGCAACGGTTCGGTGGTGCGCCAGAATGCCTCGATCAGATCGAGACGCCGTACGACGTGGTTGCGGCCGCGGACCTGCGCGAACCCGGCCTCAGGCTTGGCGCGAAGCAGGTGACCTGCGTCGGCGTAGACGACGATAGATTTGAGAATGTCGAGCGTCGATCGCGACCGAGCGAACAAGACCTTGGCGATCTCGAGAGCGAGATAGAGCCGATGCGGGGTCGGGAGCGCGTCGCCATCGCCTGTCAGCATCGGGATCGTTCGTTCGATCTCGAGTGCGGAGGTGTGGAGTGCTTCACGGTGGCCGGTTGCCAGGCCCTGATACACGGGGTCTCGCTCGAGCAGCGAGCGAAACCACCGGAGCGCCACGTCGGCGGGGGCGGGTTGCTGAGCCACCGGAAGGCTCGACGGCCAGCAGTCCTCGAGCAGTTGTGGCGCCGCGGCGGAGTCGGCCAGGTGTTCGATGAGCATGGGCTTTACGGAAAGTCGACGCGGTACGTCGCGTCCGCTGTTGCGCCGGTAACGATCACTCCGATGTCGACCCCGCGTGTGGTGGACCAGCCAGCGGGCGCGTACGTTGCGAGATCGAGTGTCACCGCGCCTCCGTCGCCGTCGTCGCAGCTCTCGCCGCACAGATTCGTGAGCACCTCGCTGAAGTCGGTCGCGGTCGACCAGTCGAGGGCGAGCCACGGGACAGAACTGGTCGGCCATCGCTCATCCCGAAACAATACGCTCTTGACGGCGACGCCGCTCGCGTCGAGATAGTCCACACGCACGCCGGCCGCGACCTGCTCGGGTGCCTCGGTCCCAAGTGCCGCGATCCGTGTACGGACCTGGAGCATATCGGGCGTGTTCGCGAGCAGCATCCTTCCTGCGCCGAGCCCACCAGCCTGCACGCCCACGGTGATGCTACCGGTCTGCGGATCGAAGTGAGCCATCTCTCTGGGCGCCACGGTCGAGCCGTCGCGGTGAGCGTGCTGCGATGACCGGACGAAGTTGTTCGCAAAGATGGCGGAGCCGTACGTCGGTGGCGCTCCTGCCAAGATCATCACGACCTCACCGACGCTGATCGGAATGTCGCCGGTATTCGAGCCCACCTCGAGTGTGATGGGAGAGATCGCGTCCTCCCAGCACGTGATGGCGTGCGTCGCATCCATCACGTCCTGGCCGGGACACCGGACGTCGCGAATGGCCTTGCTGAACCGCTTCACGTACAGGGGCGCGCCAACGAGCGTGGCCGGGACGTTGACGAGGGAGAGGGGCAGCGACTTGGCCGTGTCACCCTCGTTCCACGCAATGATCGTGATCTGGTCCGCATCGCCGGACGCGACCACCGGAAGATCGGGTGACGAATAGCTGATCGGTCGGCGGAGCTCGCTCATCGACCCGAGGAACAGGATCGGGATCTGGGTCCACGGGTAGTAGTGTGAACCGGCCGCGGTGTCGCGGAGCACCTTTTCGCGTAGCAGCACGTGCGAGACATCCGGTCGCTCGATCGTGTCCTTGAGCCAGTGGAGCGCATGCCACGCATTGGGACCTTCGTAACGTTCGTCGAACGACGAGAGGTCCGAGGTACAGCCGTCGGCGACGCGCACGTTGACGCAGTAGTCCCACTCGTTCATCAACACGGGAGTCCAGTTCGAGTCCGTCCCGAGCGCGACGCGCGCGTTTGCCATGATGTTGTCGTTCCACTGCGCCGCGTAGTTCTGGATCGTGAAGTAGTCGAGCGGCATCTCGACGCCGGGGCGAGCCTGCCGCTGCAGCCGGAGCCCATCCATGAACATGCGATAGCGATATCCGTCGTACGGCACCGCATCGCCGTCATTCGCGTTGAGCTGAGCGCCGGCGAGCGGGCAATGCCCGGACGGACACTGGGTGACCAGCTCGTGTCCGATCTGGGCAAACAGCTGCGTGTACTTCTCGATCGACGTCTGCGCGTTTATCGACTCGCTGATCGTGTGACTGGGCTCCTGCCAGAAGCCAAAGATCGAGCGGGTCTTGTAGCCGAGCGCGCTGGGTAGCGTGCCGAACGCATGGGCGAGCTCGGGGAAGCTCGAACCGGCCGGTAACGGGTACCAGTTGCCGCCGGTCGTTGGGGTTCCGACGAGCGTGAACAGGCCGTTGTCCAACGTGTCCGTGGTCGGGAACCGGTTTCCTGCCAGTGGCACACCAGGGGTGCCAGCGACCTGGAGGAAGTTGACGAGGCCGTACGTGTCCGCCGTCGCCCGCAACGCCGCGAGGTCCGCATCCGTCGGCACCCGGGCGACGACGCCGTCCACGCTCAGGTAGAACAGCGTATTGGTCGTGTCGCCGACTCGATCCCAGAGCGCGGGGCTCTGAGCATCGAGACCCGAGGCTCGGACCTTCCCGCCCACCTCGTCGTAGCTGTCCTCGTAGCCGAGAACATTGACGAGACTCTTGGGCTCGATCAAGCCCGCGATCATCGGCGCGCGATACGCCGCGCTGCGCTGGATCGTCCAAGTGTCGCTGTTGTCGTCGTTCGTCGTCGAGTTCCAGAAGCTGTTGAACCCGATCTTGTTCACGGTCGGCGGGAACGCCGCACTGGTGACGCCGAAGTCGATGATCGCACCTGTCGGCGTGAATAGGGTCGGATCGGCATCCGAGCCGTCATCGGCGATCTGATAGACGCAACCAGTGCAGGCGACGGTCAGGTAGAGCAACGTGCTGCGATCGAACAAGCTGGGCCTCCTTGGACAGTGACGACGACGAAGACGACGACACGACGAGGACCACTAGTTGTGGTTGGCGGTCTCGGCGGCGAGCTTCATCTCGTCGTTGGCGAGCTGCAGCGCGTCTTTCGCCTTCTTGGCGTGGCCGCCGAGATCGAACTCGTTGGCGCGCTGCGCGGCTTCGACCTTCGCGAACGCCTTGATGACCAGGTTCTGCGCTTCGTTGAGGTTGGGGTGGCGGCGGCCGACGTCATGGCTCGGTTCGCGAGCAAACGCGACGGTGAGCGGGAACGTGATAGCGGCGAGGACAACGAGGGTGCGGGTAAGGGACTTCGACATGGCTGGCTCCTTCAGGGTTGGACGGTCGACAAGTCACTAGTGCAGCTACGGTGCCGCTCTCGGACGACGTCAAATCGCCATCCAGGGGCCCGGGATGATTGGACGTATTGGCTGCAGGCTTCAGTGTGTCGGCTCGGGCCTGCAGTGTGGATCTGGTACCTTGTCGGGCGTGTCAGAAGGTCGCTACCGGCTGGTGAAGCAGATCGGTAGGGGCGGTATGGCGGAGGTGATCGAAGCCGTCGCTGTTGGCGATCACGGGTTCGAGCGCAGGGTGGCGATCAAGCGGCTGCTCGCCAACACCGGCGAGGATGCAGACCGGTACCGGCGGATGTTCCTCGATGAGGCACGCATCGCCTCGCAGCTTCATCACGCGAACATCGTCGCCGTCATCGATTTCGGCATCGGCGACGGGATGCCGTTCCAGGTCCTCGAACACATCGATGGGATCGACGTGCACTCGCTGCTCAAGCGTGCGAACGGACGGGTCCCGATCCCGATCGCGCTTTATATCTGCATCATGGTCGGGCACGCACTCGACTATGCGCATGCGGCCGAGGACGCAGACGGCGTGCCGCTTGGCATCGTTCACCGCGACGTCACTCCGGCCAACATCCTCGTCGCCTGGACGGGGGACATCAAGCTGACGGATTTCGGGATCGCGTTCGCACACGAGCGGGCCGAACGGACGATGGCCGGCTCCACAAAGGGAACGCCGCTGTTCATGGCACCCGAGCAGATGCTCGGGGAGAAGATGGATCGGCGCACCGATCTGTTCTCGCTCGGCTGTGTACTTCACACGATGGTGGTCGGCCACAGTCCGCTGTCGGTGGGCGATCAGCGGTTCCACGTGGCGTCGGGTGGCGAGCTCGAGCTCGATGCAAATCTGCCCGCGGTTCTACGCCCGATCATCGAGCGCGCGACGCGTCACGACCGCCGCGATCGCTACAACAGCGCAGGTGAGCTGGTCGCTGCGCTCGCGTCGCTACTCGCAACCTACGCGATCGCCGACTCCCGGTCGGCCGTGCGCGATTGGCTGCGCGAGCTACGGGGGAGCGCGCCCGTGATCGCGGCAGCGCAACCCGCTCGCGGCAAGCTCGATGCGCTCATCGAGCTCGACCTCGTGCTCGCGGATGCCAGTGACGGTGTCCGTTCGTTTCACTCGATCCCCGCGGCTACCCGCGTCGAACGTCCGGCGCCGACCAACTCGGCGGCGCTGAGAACCACGGAGCCCGAGCTCTCCGCGCGACTACAACCCGAAACGACCGAACGCATCATCCCTCGACACGAACCGCCCGCTCGCGAAAACCCGACCAAGTCGCGCTGGCCGATCGTCGCGCTTCTGATCGGACTGATCGTCGTTGGGGTGTCTGTATTCGTGGTGGCGCGGTCCGCGTCCACGGGCACGGACGCCGGCGCGCCCGTCGTGGTGGCAATTCCCCCACTCGCTGATACCGCGTCACCGGCGCTGCCCGCTGCTGACGTCGACGCTGCGATCGCGAACGATGCGGGTGCGGTCGACGCCGCCATTCCGGTCGATGCCGCGACCCTGAATGCGACGCCTCTCGATGCGGCCCGTCCACGCACAGCCGAGCCACCGGTGACCGCGGGCGATCCGAACGGCACCGCACAGTGGCGTGGGAATCACCACAAGAGCGCCGCCGCATTCGACGCGTGGACCACCTCTTTCCCCGAAGCGGCCGGCGCACTCTACGACTGGGACGCGAAGACGGGCCGCGGACGTGACCTCTTGAGCTGGTTACACTCCGGCCGCGACACAACAGTGGATGGCTATCTTGCGGCCAAGCCCCAACGAGCCCTTGCCGCGCTCGTGACACAACAGCCTGTGGCGTTCACCAAGCTCGCGCACTGGGTCCACGCCTGGCCGAAGCAGGTCAATAGCCTGCTTCGCCTCGGCGGCGGGCTGCCGTGGACGAGCCGGCCCTGACCGTCACTTCAGTCGGTGGCGCTGGAGGAGCTCGAGCAAATGGGAGCGATCCATCTGCGCCTGTCGAGCGGCGCGCGACACGTTGCCGCGCGTACTCTCGATGAGCGCGGTGCAGTAGCGAATCTCGAACTGCGACAGGATCTGGTGGCGTGCTGCTTTGTAGTCGAGTCCGAGCAATGGCGTGAATGGATCGGTCGGGTCGGCGGGACTCGCATGGCGTTCGAGAGCTGGGGGCTCTCCCATCGCGAGCGTGGCTTCGATCATGTTACGTAGCTCGCGGACATTGCCGGGCCAATGGTGCTGACCGAGCGTCCGCATCGTCGGCTCCGAGATCAGCTCGGCCACCGGCCCGGCATAGCCCGCGTCGCGCAGGAACGACTCGACCAGCAGCTCGATGTCCTCGGGGTGCTCGCGCAGCGCGGGAAGCGCGAGAGTAACGACCGCGATGCGGTAGTAGAGGTCGAGCCGGAAGGCGCCGGAGTTGACCTCGGCGCGTAGATCCCGATTCGTGGCGCTGACGACCCGAACGTCGATCTCGATCTCGGTACGGCCACCGAGCCGGCGGAACCGTCGCCGCTCGAGGGCACCCAGCAAGTTGGACTGTAGCGCCGTCGGCAGCTCGCCGATCTCATCGAGGAACAGCGTTCCACCATCCGCGCGCTCGAACGCGCCGATGTGTTGATGGTCCGCGCCGGTGAACGCGCCGCGCTCGTGACCGAACAGCTCGCTCGCTACAAGCGCCGGCGACATCGCCGCGCAGTCAACCGCAATGAACGGCTTCGAGGCGCGCGGCCCCAGGTCGTGGAGGCCACGCGCGACGAGCTCCTTACCCGTCCCGGACTCGCCGACCACCAAGACGGAGACGTCGCTCTTCGCAGCGCGCTGAATCGACGCCATCAGGCGCCGCATTACAGGCGTGCGACCGCGCAGGCCGCTCAATGAGTCGCTTGCGTGTAGCTCTAGTGTCACGTGCTCGCCGTCGGTGACGACGAGACGCGTGCGTCCGAGCTGGATCGTTCCTCCGGCGGCAATCTCGCCGCTGCCGAGCAGGACGCCGTTTACCTGCGTCCCATTGGTGGAGCCACAGTCGACGACGCGCACGCCGGTACGACCCCGCCCGAGCTCGAGGTGGTATCGAGAGACCGTCTCGTCGCTGAGCACGAGGTCATTGCCGTCGGCGGTCCCGACCGTGAACTTTTCGGCGCGCGCGCTGCCGGTCAGACCTACGTCCGGACCGTCGACCACTTCGACACGCAATGTGCGGAGTGGGATCCCGATCTGGCCGTGGGGAACCGTCGCTTGCGGCTCGCTCATCGAGGGCACGTTAACACGCCGATCCGCGCTTACTGGTCGAGATCCTTCCTGAGCTTGGCCACGAGGTCGTCGCGCTGTCCGGACGGGTTGGTCTTGGCGTACGCAGGATCGACCGTGAGCGTCAGGTTGCCGCTCGCGAGCTTGTAGCCGATCGTGCCGGCGCCCCTCGTGCAACTGATCTTCGTGACCCCGCCGATCACCTTCTTCACCACCTCGTTCTCCCTGCACGTGTAGACCACGCCTTCGAACGCGGAGTCGCACAGCGTCGAGACCGACGCCGCGTCCCCCGCCTTCGTGTCCCTCGGGTTGGAGTCGAGCTTGCCATCGAACTTGAACGTCAACGTGTCAGGGTTGCCGCAGCTGGACGTGAACTCCGGCTTCCAGGCGTCGAGAACCTCCTGGATCTGTTTCCGGAACTCGGATGCCTGCGCGACGGCCACCACCGAGATATTGAGCACCGAGGTTGCCGTGATCAATTGAGCGAGACGCTTCATAGGTTCTCCTTGTCGTGTATCGAGTGGTTCAACATTTGAGCTTCGAACGCTCCGGGCCCGGGATGAACAGCTGGTAGTTGCTGTTCGACTTGTAGATCGTGCCGCCGCCGCACTTCACCGTCCGCGTCGTCCCGCGGCACATCCTCGTCCCGACCGGCGCGGTGCACGTGGTGCTGTGATCCATCGGGCTCTCGGCGCCATCGGGCCACTCGGCGCAGATTCCCAGCTTCGCGCGCGTGCTATCGGACTTGCTGTAACGCTTGTTCGTCCAGAACCCGCCGAGCTTCGTCGAGGAGCCACCCCACAGCCGATAGACCTTCATCGGCTTGGTCAGCTCGATCGCCCTCGCGCTGCGGATCCCTCCATCGTGCGGCGAGCTGCTCTGACAACTGACCCCTGCCGTGGATTTCCACGGATCCGCGTGCGCGGAGTTAGCGGCAACGAGCGAGAAGACAAACATCACAAGGCTTCGTTCGAACATGCGGTACCTCCGTGTACGTCGGGTGACAGCGAGCGCTACTGGTGGTTGCCGGCCTGGGCTGCGAGCTTCATCTCCTCGCTAGCGAACTGGAGCGCCTGCTTGGCGCGCATGGCGTGGCCACCAAGGTCGAACTCGTTCGCGCGCTGCGCAGCCTCGACCCTGTCGATGGCGCGCTGCGCGAGGTTCTGCGCCGAAGCGAGGTTGGGATGGCGACGCCCGACGCGGCCAGGTTCGCGTGCGAATGCGACAGTGAATGGGATCGTGATGGCGGCGAGGACAACGAGCGTGCGGACGAGTGACTTCTTTGTCATGGGGGTTCCTTGTTGGTTGGCGGTCCACCGGTGTCTGTGCAGCCGCGATGCCGTGCTCGTCCCGCACTGGAATCGCCACTTCCGGGCGTTCACTCAGTCGACCTATCGGCTGCAGCCTGCAGTGTGGTGGCTCCCGCCTGCAGTCACCGCCTGCGACGGGGCGATCTGAGGTGCTCGCGCGGTTTGACGCGGCGGTCGCAGTGGGCCGCCGTTCGGACACCACCGCAACGAAACGCGCACTGTACGAAACGATTAGTGCCCGAATCCACTCGTACCTCTCCTGCTCCTCCTGCTCACCTTTCCCGGACGGCGCAGTAGGCATGTTGAACTTGCGCTCACACGTTCCTTCC
>JAYVWH010000829.1:0-2181 GCA_043786265.1 Kofleriaceae bacterium
CTGTGATGAAGGGTTCGCGCAAGCCCGAGATCATCGCGGACGCCGCGTATGTCATCTTCAATCGCCCGGCCAAAGAATGCAGCGGCAACTTCTTCGTCGATGACGAAGTCCTGACGGCGTCGGGTAAGACCGATCTGTCGGAGTACAGCGTCACGCCCGGCGCGCAGCTGATGCCCGACTTCTTCATCTAAGGCTACGCTTGGGGATGTGCCGCGTCCTCGCGCTCCTTATCGTCGCCGCCTGCCGGCCGGCGAGCGCACCGCCTCCACCACCGGAGCTCACCGTCGTCGGCGAGTCGACCCGGTTGCGGATGGAAGCTCCGCGCCCGGTGAAGACCGCATGGTTCGACGGCACGAGCGTGGCACTCGCAGCCGCCCGCGGCGAGACGATCGGCTTTCAGGTCGTACTGCGGACACCCGCGACGGTCACGCTGTCGCTGCCTGCGACCGACGGCATCACGATCGCGACATTCGACGTCGACAGCTTCGAGGTGAAGCGGCCCTCGACGGCGATGTACGGCGGCAGCCAGGGGCGCGGGCATTATCCCGACGTGCTCCGCGCGAGCGCGACGCCAGGCACCACGACGACGAATCCCGGTTACTTCGAGATCGTCGTCGGACCGGACGTCAAACCAGGCGTCTACGCGGGGGAGATCACGACCGGCACGCGCCGCGTCCAGGTCTCCCTCGAGGTGGCGCCGGCGAAGATTCCTCCGCTCGCGGTCGGTGTGTGGGCGTACGGCGATCCACGCGAGCTCGCGTGGGCCAGCGACCCGACCGGCGATCCGCCGCGCGCCGAACCATCGCCGGCCGAGCGCCGCTGCATCGACATGTTCCGTGCTCACGGGATCCTGCTGTCACCGGACCTCCATCCCGACTGGTGGGAGGCGCGCAAATTGCTCATGGCCGGCCTGCATGACATCCCCGTCTGGATTCCGAGTGAGCCCGCCGCAGCCGCCGAAGCCGTGCGCGGCTGGATCGAGCGCACTAAAGGCACGGGCATGGTCCCGTTTGCGATCCCGATCGACGAGCCGCGCAGCGCTGACAAGCAAGCCAAGCTGAAGGCGCTTGCCCCCGCCGTACGCGAAGCAGGCGGCGGAGCGGCGACGTTTCGCCTCGCGGTCACCACGGATATCGATCCGAAGTGGGGCGATCTGATCGACCTCTACATCTCGCTCTACGCCAAGCGCGACGACAAAGCGCCCCGCTGGACCTACAACGGCGCGCCGCCACACGCGGGCTCGTTTCTCCTCGATGGCGTCACACCGGGCGCACGCACGTGGGGCTGGATCGCGTACCGCTGGAACATCTCGCTCTGGTACGTGTGGGACGCGCTGTACTGGCACGACCGGCACAACCGAAAGGGTGCGCCGCTACCGGGCAAGCCGCTCGTTGCGACCGCCAATCCGGTCAGCTTCGACGACGGCGGCGATCGCGGCAACCTCGACGGCGTACTCACGTTTCCGATCGCAGGCGGTTGCGCGCGCACGCTGCGGCTCGCTGCAATCCGCCGCGGCCAGCAGGACAAAGCCCTGCTCGACCGCGCGACGCAATGTGACCCGACACGGACTGAAGCACTCGCCGCCCGCATGGTCCCGCGCGCGCTCGGCGATGCGCCGAAGGGCAGTGAACGGTCGTGGTCGGCCGACGAGAGCGACTGGGAGCGCGCGCGACGCGAGTTGCTCCAGCTCGCGAGCTGCGAGCGTTAGCGTCGCGACTTCGCGCCGCCGAGCAACTTGTCGAGACCGTCGGTCGTCGACTTCGGCGCAGCGGTGGCGGGCCGCTTGCGCGCGCTGAGGAAACCGAACGCCGCACCGGCGAAGCCACCGACGAGGTGCGCCATCTGCGAGATCTGGTCGTTGCGGAAGGAGCGGACGATCTCGCCGCCCATGTAGATCAACGCGACCGCGATCAAGGTCAGCGGAATCTCGCCACCGCGAACATTGGCCATCGATGCGAGCAAGATCATCATGAACACGATGCCGCTAGCGCCGAGCAGCGCACCGCTGCCGAACGCTACGTTCGCGAGTCCTGTGATCAGCGCGGTGATCAGGATCATGATCAGCAGCGACACCGATCCGTGACGCTCTTCCAGGATCGGACCGAGGAGCAGGATCAGCATGAAGTTGCCGATCAGGTGCTGCCAGTTCGCATGACCGAGGATGTGCGAGAACAGGCCGAC
>JAYVWH010000830.1:0-4073 GCA_043786265.1 Kofleriaceae bacterium
CTCGTGATGCGGGGCGCGACGATGACCGCGGTGCAGGAGCTACTCGGTCACCCGACGATCGCGCTCCCACAGCCACGCCGCGAATGCGTCCATGTGCCCGGCGAGCGAACTGCAGCTGCGAAGCGTCGCGGCGGTCGACTCCGTCGTGAAGTAAGTGAGCATGCCTCTTCGACGACCAGGGAACAGTTACCTTCTCGCTGGAACCAACCTTGCTGGATAATGCCGAGCTCTAGCCGATTCGATCTGCGCGAGATCGACGAGCGCGAACCATTCAAGACATCGCGCGCGGGATAATCGGGGACTCGGTGTTATGGCGGAGCGTGTGCCAGCGCTTCTCGGCGTGCTCCGGCGCGTGCTCGATATCGACGAGCGTCAAGACAGCTGCGTCCTGCGAACGACGGCCAGCCGTGAGTTTTGCGTGAAGCACCGGGGCGTCGAGCGGTGGACGACTGCTTACGACGATCGAGCTCTCGGCGCTGCCCAACGACGACGGATGAGACTGCCACTACGCCGCCTAGTCCAGCGCGGTGTGATGTCGCGCATCGAATCGGCGAGGCAAGGCTCGAGGATATGCCGTCACGAACTGTTTCGCGAACTCGACGTCCTGTTCATCGATCGACGGATAGTCCTCGACGATCTCCTTCACTGGAGCGCCGCGGTGAGCCATCTCGCCGATCTCTCCTCCTTTCGGGGCGACGGCACGACCTTCGCGATCATATGGCCCCGAAGGCGCCACCTCGAGAAGCGCGAACGACGGCCGGACGCGGCCGGACTTCATCCTGCTTACTCCGGTTCGAATGTTTGAGGTAGAGGCAGCGTTACGCGGTGCAGTTTGGCTGGATATGATCACGGCGAGTGGGGGCACGCGCCCCACAGTGCAGCGAGCTCGGCCGCGTCTTCGTCGGTCGGTGGAACTGCCACGTTGCCGATGTTCATCACCGAGGTTCGGACCTTGGCTGCCACGTGGTCGAGGCTGAGCGCGTGCCCGAGCTCGTGGGCGACCGTGATCGCGCGCTGTGTTCGATCTTCCAGTCGCAAGTTCACGTAGACCGTCGCCGTCGTGGCGTCGTAGAACCCGTACACCGCGTCGGCCGCGTCGCGGAATGCGATCGTTACAGCCGGCTGGTCGCCGATAACCAGGCCGACGACACCTCGCGCGTGCCACATGGCGATCGCGTCGTCGATGCTGGCGCGCTGATCGTCGGTCGCGCTCGTCGCAGCGACGACGGTGCGATCACACGGATCGAAGGTGAACGAGGCCCCAGACGGCTGCGATCCACATGCGGCAAACAACAGGCACAGAAACCACCCGCGCAACCTGCCTAGGATACGCGGACCGAACGTACGCACTCAAACGCAAAGTCTGCGCGTGCCTGCTAGAGCTCGTAGCCGAGCGCGCCACTGGCCTCCCATGTGTGCATCGGCGCGTAGTTGCTGGTGCCCGCGGTCTCGAGGACGAGGCCGGCCCTGGTGTTCGCGCGGAACGTGCCGTGGAGATCGACAACGAGCCCACTCTCAATACGGTACGCGATGCCAGTACCCATCGGGAACACGACCGAGTTGTCGCTCGCGTTCATGCCCGTGTCGGACAGACTGAAGTTTCCTCCTATGAGGTCGTAGCGCTGCCAGCCAATGCCGGCGAACGCGTATGGATTCCACGCGTAGTGCGGAAGGATGTTGTAGCGAAGCGCGCCCTCGAGGGTCGTGCCGACGATCGAGCCGCTCTGCGGACCGATCAGGGCGTTGATGTTGGCTATAGTACCGACGTATCCGACATCGAGCGCGAGCGGGGTGTGCGAACCGAGCGTGACGCGCAGATTCCACAGCTCGCCGACATTCGACGTGACGGTATCCCGCATCGTCTTGTTGGTGAATCCGGTCACGCCGCCGCCGAACGTGGCGCTGACACCGATGTCCGACTGCAAGTGGTGGTCGTGCCACGCATAGCTGTACGCGCTCAGAGCGTCGTCGGCCCGTGCGACGAGTGGACCAGACAGCGAGGCGCCCGTGACAAGGAACGTGAGGGTCTTCCTGAGCTTCTTCATTGCAATTCTCCTGCTGAGTTCTGACCACCATCGCAGCATCGGGCGTGCCACGAATCCCGGGCACCTCAGTCGTGGTTTCACGCTGAAGCTGCGTTCACGATCTCGCTCGCCGCAACTGGTTCGCATGCGCTGCACGTTGGATGCGCAGTTGCACGACCTCAAGCGCGGCTAGATCGAAGGGCGACTGATTAGGAGGGACGGCTCGACCACCGTGATCGCACGCAACTGATGTTGATGTCCCTCCGGCACGTGCGGGCTGACCCTTCGGTCACAACCTCTGCGCTTCCTTGATTCAGCGGACTACTGAGCGGGTTCGATAACCGTGCTGCTGTCGAGGGTGACCGCTGTCTGCGCAAGCAGTCGGCCTTCAATGGTCGCGCCCGTATGCAGGGCAACTGCGGTCTTGGTCAGAACGACTCCCTCGATGTGCGCCGTGGTCCCGACGTCCACAGCACCGGCGACCTGCCAGTAGACGTTCTTGGCCAGTGCGCCACCCGTCAGATTGATTTGCGTTCCATTGCTCACGGTCAGACCTTGGGCAATCTGGAAGATGAAGACGTCCTTCGAGCTGCCGTTGAGAGTGAGATCGCTCGGGATGAGGACGCCCGTGCCCCACTTGTAGACGCCGCGCCCGAGGGTCATCCCGCCGATGTTGCCCGCGCCGAGCTCGGTGACGCCGGCTGCGCGACCGGCTGCATCCGTATATGCGCGCTCCATGTCGCTGACGGCCGTGGTCATGTTCGACGGAGTCGGCACCGCGTAATCGGCCGCGTACACCTTCCCGGTGACCTGCGTGGCGGTCGAGAACACGTTCGTGGAATCCGCGATCAACGAGAACCCGGTGATGGCGGTGGCGGAGATCGGGCTGACTCCAATGTTGCCCACGATGTCCGAGGTCGGAACCGTGGAGATTCCGCTCTTGGCAAGGATCGCAAATCCGCCAGCACGCCCCAGATTCACAGAACCCGCGTTGGGTGCCGCGACCACTCTCCTCGCGACGGCGGTATTTTCCGACGAAGTCCCGTCTTCTGACGAATTCCCGTCGTCCATGGGCAGACAGGCGGTGGAGGCGAGCGAGAGAAGAAGAACGGCTCCAACCTTGGAGATGAGCGAATTTGAATCGATTCTCATAGTTGTGCAGCTGTTGTGCACGTCGGGGTCCAATTCACCGGCGACGAGTTCTCGGGACTTATCGGATCGATCGCTCGATCGCCCGCATGGGCGCGGGCACGCACATGTGCGAAGTGCGTGATTCGCTCACGTGCTTCGGAGTCAGCGGAACGGCTGCGGTGGGATCGCACGGCGCGAACGCCTCCGCAGGTTTCGAGCAGGGCCGCGTGCAGAGCTCTTACCTTTAGCCCGGACTACCCATGGACCGCATCTGTCGCACGAGGTGATGGACCATCCCCACAGCAACCAAAAACCAGGCGGATAGCGCCACGTAGATGACGACGCTGGAGATCGAGGTCAGATTTGGCGCATCGATGGCGCGCGCCAGCCGTACCGTACACACCGTGTACATGCCGAGAGGGAACACCATGCCCCAATAGAGCGGGTCGTATCGCAACGGAAACTTGCGATAGCCGTGGCGCCAGATCCCGAGGATCACCAACATTGGGATCCACCACGTTGCGGTCGCCCACCACATCAACGTGAAGCCACGCACGAATGGAAGGATCTGAACGAGCACAGGTGAATGTGGCGCAGCAGCGACGAGCATCGTGCCGGCGAGCGTCGAGATCGCGGCAGCACCCATGTTGATCCAGTACGGTGGTGCGAGATCCGCCGGGCTCATCGTGAAGAACGCGTAGCGATAGAAGATCAGCGAGATGATCCACAGGTAGAGCATTCCGGCGCCGAGCCACATCGCGAGCGAAAACACGAGGACATCGGGTGCGTGAGCTCCGAGCTCGGGTGCGAGCTGCGAGCCGAGCACGCTGACCGATTGCGCGGCGACGACGCTGATCAGCCAACCTCCGTTGATTCCCTCAGCCAACGCGGGCTTGTCGCGCTTGACGATGATGATGG
>JAYVWH010000831.1:0-3883 GCA_043786265.1 Kofleriaceae bacterium
GCCCGCCGACCCCACCGACAAGAGCGGTCTTGGCTTCACGAACGTAGCCGCCCACGCACTGACGTACGGCACGCCGTTCAAGCTCGGCACGCTGACGCACTTCAACTGGCCGACCATCGCCGGCACGTCGGCGACGGGCGCGAGCCTGAGCATCCACATCAAGGTCACGCCGTCGCTCGGCGGCGCGCTGATCGGCGATGCCGACACCGAGATCCCGTTCGCGATCGACGAGACGCCGAACTACGAGGACTTCAGCGTTTCCCCGCCGGTCACGTGCCCGTACCCGTCGATGGCCGGCAACCCGTGCTCCGACAAGGTCACGTTCTCGATGGCCACCTCGACCGTCGGCTCTTCGACGAGCACGACGATCTACGACCTCAACATCACCGGCTTCGTGGCGCCGGGCACGACGAACCAGGTCGACGCGCTCATCTCGGACGAGAGCCAGTCGAGCAGCGCCGAGCTGTGGGGCGAGCTACACGAGCATTGCGCTGCCGACGCCGACGGGGACGGCGTGTGCGACGAGAATGACAACTGCGTCAACGCCGCGAATACGACGCAGACCGACACGGACGGCGATGGCAACGGCGATGCGTGCGACGCCTGCCCGCTCGACAACCCCGACGACCCGGACAACAACGGCGTGTGCGGCCTCCAGGAAGTGTGCCCGTGTGACGCCGACTGGAAGAACCACGGCGACTACGTCACGTGCGTCGTCAAGGACACCAAGGAGCAGGTCCGCCTCGGGACGCTGTCCGCTGTGGAGCGTGGCGCGAAGATCTCCGCCGCTGCCGCGAGCAGCTGCGGTCACTGACCGTCACTGCCCCAGAAGGCCGCTGACCGTGTCGAGCGCATAGCTCTGCGCGCGCACCCCTTCGACGATGTGGCGGACCGACGCCGACGTGGCCGGGCAAGTGTCGTGCAGGAGCACGATGCTGCCGGGTCGCACGCGTGACATCACGCGGGCCGCGACGTCGACCGGCGGCTTGCCTTTCCAGTCGAAGCTGTTGACGTCCCACAGCACCAGCTGCTTGCCCGCACGCGCAAACGCGCGGACGTTGCGCGGCGAGCGACCGCCATAGGGTGGGCGGGCGAGCCGCGGCACGGTGCCCGTGATGTCGCGGATCACGGCATCGGTGCGCGCGATCTCGTCGAGGACAGCGCGCGAACGGGTCAGCGGCAGGTACGGGTGGTTGTACGTGTGGTTGCCGATCTCGTGACCCTCGCGGGCGATCCGCACGAGCAGCTCGGGATGCGCCAGCACCTTGTGACCGACGACAAAGAACGTCGCCTTGACCCCGAGCTCGGCCAGCGTGTCGAGGAGCGGCGGCGTGTGCTCCGGATCGGGGCCGTCGTCGAAGGTCAGCGCGATCTTGCGGCGGTCGCGCGAGGCATGAACGGTCGTGTCCATGGCCCAATCGATGGGGCCCTCGAATCCGCCGTAACAGAACAGATAGGACAGGCCGACGGCGGCCGGGACTGCGAGGAGACCGAGCATGTGATCTCAAGGTGGGTTCGCCGGCACGACGCGGCAGGTGCACAGAACTGCATAGGCTGGCAAACGATGTTAGTTTGCGGTCGATGCGCACGACGATTGCCATGGTTCTGACACTCGCTCTCGGTGCCGCGTGCTCCAAGAGCGCGAACGAGGGCGCCGAAGAGGCGAAGCGGCAGGCGGAGAAGGAGCAGAAGCTCAAGGAACAGAGCGGCGGGACCGCGGCGAAGATCAGCCCGCCCGTCGCCGGTCGCGCGATGCTGTCGTGCGCGAATATGCTAAATCCCAACATCATCACGCAGGCGTTAGCCGAGCCCGAGCCGGTCTCGATCGTCGATGCCAAGGAGCCCGAAGCAGCGGCCTCGTGCTCGGTGCGGCGCGGCGGCGTGCCGCTGACGAAGGCGCAGCAGGACGCGAAGCTCAAGAAGGAGGGGCGCCTCGGCGTGCTCCCTGGCGACGAGCTCTGCAACATCTCGACGTTCTGCTGGACGATCGAGGACGCCGAGCGCTTCAGAAAAAAGTGCGCGGAGGTCAAGGAGAAGGACGACGACACGCTCGGCTTCTACTCGTGCGTACTGGTCGTTATGACCGGCGCCGCCGACGTGAAGCGCTTCCGCTTCTTCGACGACGACACCAAGTGCATCATCCAGGTGCGCGGTGGCCCGAGTAACGTCGACAACGATCTCATCGGCAAGTGCGCGAAGGCCGCGCACGACCTGATCGGCCCCGATCAGATCAAGCCCGGCGCGCCGCCTGCCGCGCCGCCCGCCGCTGCCGCTGGTTCCGGCTCCGCCTCGTGAACACGCTCGTCGCGCTCTGCGCGGCCCTGGTGCTCGCGGCGTGCTCGTCCGCGCCCAAGCCCGTCGCCAAGGAGGCTGCGTTGACGTACGTCGCGATCGATCCCGATGGTGATGTCGCGACCACGAGTGAAGAGGTGACCTTTACCGCCGCCGGTCACAGCGTGCCCGGCACACTCGTTCGCCCCACGACGCCTGGGCGCCACCCTGCCCTCGTGCTGCTGGCTGGGAGCGGCCCGACGGACCGCGACTGGAATAACCCCCTCCTCCCTGGCAAGAACGGCAGCGCGAAGCTGCTCGCCGAGGCGCTCGCCAAGCGCGGCGTCGTTGTCCTGCGCTTCGACAAGGCCGGCGTCGGCGGCAACAAGGCGTCGCTCGAGAACGTGACGTACGACATCTATCGCGACGAAGGTCGCGCCGCGCTCGCGCTGCTGCGTGCACGTCCCGATGTCGCGCCTGACCGCCTCTACCTCGCAGGGCACAGCGAAGGCGGTATGCACGCCACGCGCGTCGCTCTCGAAGAGGGCATGCAGCTCGGCGGGCTACTGCTGTTATCGGCGACGGCGCGCTCGATGCCGGCGCTGATCCTCGCGCAGCTCGAGATTCAGCTGCGCGCCGGGATGCCTGATCGCGCCGATGCAGAGCTCGCAGCGGTCCGGACTGCGTTCGCCGATTTTCTCGCCGGCAAAGCGGTCGATGCCACGAAGGTCTCGACGATCCCGCAGCTGCAGCAGCTCGTGGGCGCGATCATCAACCCTCCGACCGCCACGCTCTCGCGCAGCATGCTCGCGTGGGATCCGGCACCCGAGGTCGCCAAGGTCGGGGTCCACATCTTCGTCTACAACGGTGCGCACGACCTCCAGGTCGATCCCGAGCTCGACGCAAAGGTCCTTGGCAAGGCGAACCCGCAGGCGGAGCTGTTCATCGCGCCCGAGGCCGATCACGCGCTCAAGCACGAGACGCGGACGACGGCAGAGCTGCGCGGCAATCTGATGCTCGTGCAGACGCAGATGAACGCGGAGACGCGCACGCTCGATCCTGCGACGCTCGACGCGATCACCAACTGGCTGATGGCCCACCCCGACTAGCGACGACGGCGGCGTCGCAGCAGGCCAAGCACGCCGAGCGACATGAGTAGCGCGACACGACGGTCACCACCGGTGCCGCAGCCGCCGCACGTGTGCTTGGGATCTTCAACGAGACAGAAGCCGGTCTCGCCCGCGACGCCCTCGCAGTAGTAGCTCGTCGGGCAGCTGTCGGCGACACCAACGACGCAGCCCTGCGAGCAGACCTTGCCGTCGGTGGTTTCGACGCAGGCGCCACTGATGCAGTACTGCTCGTATTCGCACGTCTCACCGATCTCGCCGGTCGGCACGTCCCAGAAGCAGCGGCCGTTCTCGCACTTCTGACCGAGCGCGCACGCGCTGGCATCGGTACATGCGGCGCCTTTGGTCACCGTGATCTGCGGCGTATCGGTCTCGACATTGATGTCGTCGAACACTTTGACGACGATGTCGAGGATGCTGTTCGGCACCGCGTTGGGGATCAGCAGCGAGTAGGTGGTCTCGGGCTGGCCGTTTGCGCCGAACGC
>JAYVWH010000832.1:0-1893 GCA_043786265.1 Kofleriaceae bacterium
GCGAAGGAGGTGACGCGCACAAAGAAAGCGTGGGTCGAAGCGCTGCGTCTGCCGCCCGATCTGTTCTTCGCGATGTCGCCCGATCGCAAGGGCCGCCACGACTCCGAGGAGGACGAGCCGTACATGCTCGAGGCCTTCGATCGGGGCGCCGACGGCCTCGTTCGGCAGGGCTCGCATGAGCCGGTGCCCTTCGTCGACTACCTGCGCGCGACCCTCGCGAACGGCGGCTTCGCCAAGCTCGACGAGCACGAGCAAGCAGCCGAGGTGCGCGAGCGGCTCGCCAAGGGGCGCATCCTGTTCTGACGCCGTGCTGGACGACGGCTCGGAAAAACTCCCACGCGCGAGGGCGATCCTCAGAGCGTCGAAGGATCGATTCCGAACCCCGTGCCACCGCCGCCATCCGCGGCTGCAGCTCGTCATCCCACTCGACCTGTGACGCCCGAAGCGCGCGGCCAGCGCCGCCACGTCGACGATGGCGCGTCCCTGATCATCGACGGCAAGCGGCTCGGCGTTGGCGCCCCCTGCTCAATCGCTAAACAACCCGCAAATCGCAGCTCGCGATCGTTCTGACCGACGGACTTCGCTCAGCGAGCGCGGATCGGCATTGCCACGAAGATGTTCGGCGCCATCCACGTCATGCTCGTGTAGACGCCATTGCCCTGATCGAGTTGCTGGAGCTCATCCAATCGGTTCGCGACCCAGGCCGCAACCCGCCGCCGGAACGCAGCCACGGGGCCGAAGCTGGTCTCGAGTGTGGTCACGATTGCCTTGGCAGCTGTGTGGTCCTGCCACCCGGCAAGCGTTGCGCGTGGGATCTCGAGCTGGAAACCCCACCAGTACGCTTTGCATTCAATCGCGCCTGATGCAGGCGTTCGCGCCGCTCGACTCCGCTGTAGAACGGCATCGAAGTCGTCGATCACCGCTCCGGTTGCTTCAACACGCGAACGGAATTCGGCGTCACTCCTCGCGCGTCGGACCAGCTCTGAAAAGACCTCGCGCCACCGATCGTCCTCATCATCTTCACAGGGCAACGCGGTTGCAGACGGAACGTAGGTTTCTGCCACACCCATGTGGGCTATCCACAGCAATGGGCGTGCCCGCTAGCGGCGCAATACAATACGAGCGGAACGCCAGAGTGTCCTCCACAGCGGAAAGACCCGCATTTCTCGTCCTCTTTGGTGGATAAATTGACCGACCTTTCGTCGATGATGGACTCCAGTGACGTCACCCATGCAGTCCGGGTCGAGTGCCGAACCAGCTTTCTACCGACGACTTCTCGAGCTCGGAGCCCAGCGCGAAGTCGAACCGTTGCTCGAACAAGCGCTCGCGCTGATCGTGGAGGTAACCGCCGCAACCACGGCGTATCTCGAGCTCTACGATGAAGGGAACGATCGTCGGTTCTGGCGCGGGCACCGCTGCGAAGCGAGCGACGTCGATTCGATCCGCACCACGATCTCGCACGGCATCATCGCGCGCTCGATCGCCGACGGTCGCACTGTCGACACACCGTCTGCTCAGTGTGACGAGCGGTTCGCGGATCTCGGCAGCGTGCAGCGCAACGAGATCGGCGCGGTGCTGTGCGCGCCGATCGGCACGCCGCCGATCGGTGTTGTCTATCTTCAGGATCGCATGCGCCCCGGATCGTTCGGCGAGCGTGACCGCGAGCATGCCGAGTTATTCGCTCGTCAGCTCGCCACCGTTGCGGACCGTCTGCTCGCGACGCATCCACGTCGGCACGTGAGTGATCACACCGCGGACCTCCGCAGGCGATTTCATTTCAACGACCTCATCGGGCGGACGCGAGCGATGGCGCGGGTGTTGCAGTCTGCGTCGTTGGTGGCGCCGCTGGATGTTGATGTACTGATCACGGGGCCATCGGGAACGGGCAAGACC
>JAYVWH010000833.1:0-2375 GCA_043786265.1 Kofleriaceae bacterium
AGGCGTCGGGCGCGAGTCGATCGTAGCGATACGCGCCGTCAGGCCCGGAGGCGACCGCGTAGATCGCGCCCGGTGTGGTCGTGGACTGACAGCTCACGAAGATGCCTTCCGTCGGCTTGCCGTTGACGCGCAGCACGCCCTTGAGCGATCCGAACTTCTGCAGCTCGAGGACGAGCTCGTTCTGCCCGGGCAGATCGGTCGGGATGCGCATCGCCTTGCTGCGACCGATGTCGGGGTGTTCGCCGACGAGCGCGAGGTCACCCGCATTGAACCCCGACAGCGAGAAGTGCCCCGACTCGTCCGCGGTCGCCTGCTTCATGCCCTGCCCCATCGGTCCAAAGTTCGCCGAGTTGCTGGTGCCATTCCCGAACAGCTGGCGGCCCGCGTAGACGGTCGCGCCTGGCACGGGCTGTCCGTCGGCGATGACAACACCGGCGAGGATGCGACCTTTGATCACGGTGATCGTGCCGACGTCGAGCACCTTGCCGGGCTCGATCACGATGTCCTGCGCGCGCGACTGAAATGTCGGGCCGCGGACCGAGAGCTCGTACTTCTGCGGCGGGAGCTCGTCGAGCTTGAACTCGCCGTCGTTTCCGGTGAACGCCTGTTGCGCGAAGCCGATCTGCAATGTGTACAGCGGCGGCGTGCTGCCGTCGGCGAATGCAATCTTGCCCTTCACGCCGCCCTCGGGCTGGAGCACGAGCTTCAGATCCTTGGTGCCAGCCTGTGCAACGGTGCCCTCACCGACCGCACCACCGCGCGGACCACCACCGCCGCCAGCGCGTGTCTGCGAGCGCGTCGCGTAGACGATGTAGCTGCCGGGCGCGAGGCCGGTGAGCGTGAACTTACCGGCACTGTCGGACAGCTCCTGCGGAAAGCCGCGCAGGCGGAACTGCGTGAAGTCGCCCATCGCCTTCGAGTCGCGAAAGTTCGGACCGGCGGACACCTGGATTCCTTCGAGCGGGTTGCCGGCCGAATCGACGACGATTCCTGCGATCACGCCGGTGACAGCGATCGTGAGCGTGACGTTGTCGACGTTGCCAGCGGTCGTGTCTACGTCGAGCGAGTCCGACGATCCCGTCTCGTGGATCGCGACCGCCGAGAGCGCAGCGCGCGGCAGCCCCTTGATCTCGAACGTACCCTTCGCGTCGGTGTAGGCCTGGCGGGGCGGCTCGAAGATCATCCCGCGCCGCGACGTGACCCCGATCCGCACGCGTGCGGAGGCGACCGGCTGCTTTCCCGCGTCGACGACGATGCCGCGCACGACCGCGCCTGCGGTGAGCGTGATCGTGACGTCGCCGCGCTCGGTCTTGCCATCCAAGGTCACGAGCGGTGATGTCCCGCGCGCGCGATCGGGATGCGCGGCAGCGAATCGAAACGAGCCCGCGGGGAGTGCAGCGAACGCGAACGCGCCGTCCTTGGCGGTGTCGACGCCATCGAGGCGGGCGTCCGCTTGCTGCGACCAGTCGGAGGCGCCGTGATAAGTGACCCGCGCGCCTGCGACGGGCGCACCGGCCTCGTCAACTACCTTGCCGGTCACCCGCGCACCCGCTACGAGGCGCAACGTCTCGCGCGTGTCACCGGCGCCGACCTGGATCCATTGCAGCGTGCGTGCGCGGCCATCCGCCCATGCCGCGAGCTGGTAGCCGCCCGGCGGCACGGGCCCAAACGTCGCGGTGCCTGCCTTCGTGGTCTGACGGATCGCGTCTTCACCGCGCAGCTCGACGGTCGCGCCATCGACGGGCTTGCCGTCGGCCTCGACCGTGACGATGACCTTGGGCCCCGGCCGCAGCTGGAGGACCACAGGCTCGCTCTTCTCGGTGAGCCGCGCAGTCAGCGGCCCTGCAACACCCTGGGGCCCCCGGGCGGTCAACGTGTAGGGCCGACCGACGAGCGCGTCGAATGCGAACGACCCGTCCTCGGCGGACGTCACCGTGCGCGGCGGATGTGAGGACAACACGACGGTCGCGCCACCGACGGGCTTGTCCTCGGCGTCGATGACCTGGCCTTCGAGGCGCAGCGTGCCATGCGGATCGTCGTCGACGAGGACGGCACCGATGTCACCACCGCGGTCTGGCTCGCCCCCGGCTGGCTTGCGAGCCCCGCCGGATCCCGCGGCCGGTGCGGTCACCGAGGGCTTCACGGGAGCTGCAGAACGTGACGAATTTCGCAGGAACAACCACCAGACGCCTGCGCCCACGGCAAGGAGGGCGATCAGCGCGAGCACAGGCTTACGCATTGCGGCGGAGTATGGCCGAGATCACGGCGTCCACGGGGCGTTTACGCTTATTGTGCCGCCTCGGGGTTCTAGGATATGAACCCCGCTAACACTTTCGAGGAAAACCCCATGGCCTTCCGTCCATTCTTGTTTGCTG
>JAYVWH010000834.1:0-4441 GCA_043786265.1 Kofleriaceae bacterium
GGACCGCGCCGCGGGTGACAGGAACGCTGCCTGATCGTCGACCCACCGCGCCGGGGACTGTGGCACCGCCGCCGCGGCGAGCACCACGATCAGGTTCAGCAGCGCGGTCGACATCAGAACTTCACTTTCGGTGGCTCTGCACTGCCGGCCTTGGCCGCGAAGTACTCCTTCCCGGCGAACTTCCCACCGAAGATGCCGGCGACGATCGAAGTCGGGAAGCTTGCGCGGGTGGTGTTGAAGTCGCGGGACGCCTCGTTGTATCGCATGCGCTCGACGGTGATCCGGTTCTCCGTGCCCTCGAGCTGTGCCTGCAGGTCGCGGAAGTTTTGGGTCGCGGTCAGCGTCGGATACGCTTCGCTCACCACGAGCAGCCTCGACAGCGCGCCGCCGAGCTGGTCCTGAGCTTCTTGGTACTGCTTGAATTGATCCGGGTTCGTGGTGACGTCCTTGGGGAGCGTGACCTGACCAACTTTGGCGCGGGCCTCGGTGATGCGGGTCAGGGTATCGCGTTCGAACGCGGCGGCGCCCTTCACCGTCTCGACGAGGTTCGGCACCAGATCGGCCCGGCGCTGGTACGCATTCTCGACCTGAGCCCACTGCGCGGTCGCCGCCTGATCGATCCGGACCAGCTTGTTGTAGGTCATCGCACAGGTCCCACCGAGAAGCAGGACCGCGACTGCGACGCTGATGGTTACGACTCCGACCCTGCTCATGGTTCTCATGCCATCAGGAGCAGCAATACCGAGGCCATAGGGTGTGATCGCGCGGGTTACGCGCCGGCTCTGCGCTGGCGATGGAACGACCGATGCAACGTCCAGGGTCATGAAGACCACGAAGCTGAACATCTCCGGCATGACCTGCGGAGCGTGTGTAGGGCACGTGACCCGTGCCCTCACCTCGGTACCCGGCGTCGACAAGGTCGACGTCTCGCTGACCGAGAACGTTGCAGACATCAGGTTCGACGAGGCTCGGGTCTCGCTCGAGGCGCTGCGTACGGCGATCCGGTCGGCGGGCTACGACGTCGCGTCCACCCCGGTAAAGCGGGCGCGGGGCAGCTGTTGTGGCTCTTGACGAACGCGCAGCTTTTTCGCGTTTCCCGCGGCTAGGTAAACCCACGCTCGCCCGGGAGCAGCTCATCATGAGTTGGAAGACATCGATTCTCGCTTTGTTCGTAGCCGCGTGTTCGTCGACAACGCCAGGCGCGCGACCGCACGACATGAGCGAGGCCCACCACGAGCGCTCCGCGGATTCGCACGCCCGTGACGCGGACACGCATGCCGCGCCCTACGACCCGAACGCCAAGGTCGAGCACCGGCAGTGCGGCGTGGATCTCACGCGATCGGCGATCTGCTGGACCTCGGTCGAGAACCCGACGGCGGATCATCGTCGTGCTGCGGAGGAACATCGCCGCCGTGCTTCGGATCATCGCGCCGCGTCTGTCGCGCTCCGCGGTGCCGAGGCTCGTGCGTGCGTCGGCATCAGTCCTGACGATCGCGACATGAGCCCGTTCGACCGTGCCGAGGACATCGCACGCGTTGAACCGATGATGGAGGCTGAGGGGCCCAAGGCGCCGCAGCGAACCGTGGGCGCCGTCGTCACGTTCCGCGCGAGGCCCGGAATGACCGCCGAATGGTTGCAGCGTGTGGTCGATTGCCACCTCGCACGTAGTGCCTCGTTGGGGCACCTCATTCCCGAAATGCCGAACTGTCCCCTGGTTCCCAAGGGTGCTCGCGCTACGGTGACTTCAACCAGTAACGGCTTCGCGGTCGCGATTCGAGCGGACGACCTGACCGTGGCGCAGGAGATCCTGGCACGTGCACGTCGCTCGCACGGCCCCGTTACAACGACCCCGATTCAGTGAAGGGCCGACTCCATGAGGTTCATCACCATCACTGCTGTCGTGGTGCCACGTGCGCGGGCGCCCCGGTATCGCGTCGGAGTGCACGCGACCTCGCGGGCGCCGGGCCCCTGTTGTGGGCTCTTGACGAACGCGCAGATTTTTCGCAATTCTTGCTACTAGGTACGTACTTCTGCGCGCTCGATAAACGCAAAACGAGCGAATCAATGCCAGAGAGCGCGCTTGCGCCCGGCGGCGATGCACGGAGGGCACGAAGAAGGAGAGTCGATGCGATGATGTGGATGCGCCATCGCGAGTCCCATCGTCGGCGATTTTGCAAGGTAACGGGCGCCGTTACACTGTGACCGTCGAAGACACGTCTCGTGGGCCGCGACGTGCATCTGGTTGCGCCATGTATTCATGGCGCGGCGGGTTGTACCTAGTTTTCGCGATCTCGCTGCCGTCGATTGCTTCGGCACACGGCGGTGCGAAACCACCGGCGGCAGCGCCAGCAGGAACCGCGACGAAGGCGCAGGCGCCCGAACCGATCGCACTGCCAAGCGTCGATGTCGGCGGCTATCAGCTCGCCGGAACCGTGACGCAGGAGGATGGGCTCGAGATCGAGATTCGCGTCGAGCGGCACATCGATCCTCCCGATCCCCTCCTCGGTGCACACGGTCCAGCATCTGATGTCGAGGTGACGATCACGCTGCTGCGCGGTGGCTCGGCCGTTGCGGCACCACAGAAGGCACATGCGGAGAGCGATGCCAACGTCTACGGCATCCACCTGCCACGCGTCGATGCGGGCGGCTACGTCGCGCATGTCGAGATCGCTGCATCCGGCGCAGCGGCGATCACCGCCGACCTGCCATTCGTGATCGCCGCGGTGCCGACCAGAGTTGCTAGCGAGCCGGCGATGCGGATGGAAATGGACATGACCCATCCATTCCTGGCGCACATGGGAATGCCCGACCCGCCCGGTGCTGCAAGTGTTCGTGTCACCGGGATCGAGCGAGCGAGCGAGCTCGGTCGTGGCGGCGACGTGGCGATCCACGTCGAGGCGGGCATCCTGCCGAACTTCGGGATCCACCTGCGCAACGACGCGATCACCGGCGCGAAAGCGGGCGATGCGATGGGGCCGGCGGAAGACCACGGCAGCGAACTGATGCTGATGTACGCGTTTGTTACCGACGCGGCGAAGACACGCGCGATCTCGGCGTTCGCGGAGGTGTCATGGCCGAGCTTCAAGGGCGACATGAAGACCGCGAACGTCGGCGGCGGACTCGCAGGGCGCTATCAGTTTAGTAGCCGATTCCTGTTCGACGCCGACGTGCACGTTGCCCCGGAGGGTGGCACCGTCGAGCTCGGGTTCGAGGGTTCTATCCAGGCGCGGCCCGCCGGCAAGTTCTATCCGATCCTCGAGGCGCGCGGGAACGTGGGCGGTGGCGGCGACACCATGGCGTACCTGTTGCCCGCCGTGAAGGTTGGCCTCGGCAGCTCGAATGGTGTGGTCGGAGTCGGACTGCAGTTCCCGTTGACGAAGGCACGGAGCTACGACCGACAGGCGATGTTCCAGCTCGATTGGGACTTTTGATGCTGGCAGCGTACTTCTCTCGGCTCGTGGTCGCGCTCGTCCTCGCCTGTGCCGCAGCTACGATCGCGCATGCCGGTGGCTCCGAGCCCGACGCAGGGTCGGCCGTCGTCGTGCCTGCGACCGGAACGAACAGCCTCGAGCCGTCTGAACCATCGGGGTCCGGTACCGCTTCCGGCGGACTCGATCTCGAATCCGCCGAGGTGGCGCCAGGCTCGATCGCCCCCGCCGTCTCGGCTGCCACTGATCACTCTACGATCTGGGCGTCGATTGCGATCTTTGTCATGGCGGGGTTGGTCGGTGCGGTCGCCATCGTAGGCCGCAGGCGTCGTTCGACCACCGTGGGCCTCGATCTCTATACCGCTCCGCTGTCCGCGAAGCTGGCGCTCACCCTCCTGCTCCTCATGTACGGCGCGACCCACGCGATCGCAGCACTCACCGTTTACCTCGACAGCCGGGTCGTCTACGCGACCACCGAGGAGTACTTCCGGTTCCTCACGCCCGCACGGCTGTCCGCGTTGTCGCACGCGCACCTGATGGCGATCGCGACGATGGACGGCATCGTCGCATTGCTCTATGCGTGGACCCGGCGCTCTGGCGGGTGGGCTTGCGCGGTGATCGCGATGACTTTCGTCGGCATCGCCGGCGATATCGCGTCGTGGTGGCTGACCAAGTACGTGGGCGCGGGGTTCGAGTGGATGTCGGCGGCAGCGGGCGTCGCCTTTTCGCTCGGGTTCTCGATCATGACCCTCGGGCTGTTGCGCGTCGCCTGGTGGCGAAGGGGAGCACCTTCATGACATCGCGCATCGTACTGCTCGTGGCGATCGGTCTCGCAGTCCCGGCGATCGCGACCGGCGATCCGCCGGCACCAGACAAGAAGGCGCCGCCGCAGTCGGAAGGGAGCAACGCGAAGCCACACGGTGATGCCGGGCTGGAACCGCCGCCGCCCGGCAACGGCAGCGACGCGAAACCATCAGACCGCGGGCTCGAGCCGCCAGCACCCGAAGGTGAGG
>JAYVWH010000835.1:0-4619 GCA_043786265.1 Kofleriaceae bacterium
CCGTCTCGGCCGCGCGCGGTGCGTATCGCGCGTTCGTGCGCGATGCCCGCGTGATGTCGACCGGCCTGCAGGGCCGCATCCGCTTGCGCACGCTGCCGCTCGCCGAGTTTGCCGGCGTCGCCGACGAGAAGCTGATGCCGCTACTCGAGGTCGATGGCGAGACCACGGGCGTCGAGCTGACCGTGACCGTAGGCGCGGTGCTCGCCGGCCTCGTCACCGATCCGGCCGGCGACCCGGTGGCGAAAGTCGTCGTCACGGCGGTGCCGCTCGTGCGGCCCGTCGCGCGCGGCACGACGCCGTCGGTGACCGTCCCGCTCGTGCGACGCACGGCTCCGCGTCCCGTGCTCGGGACCGACACCGCGATCACCGGCGCCGACGGCAAGTTCTCGCTGCGCGTCCCGGCCGGCGCCTACGAGATCGTCGCGAATGCACCTGCGTTCGCCGGCCTCGGCGGTCTCGCCGAGCTGCAGCTCGACGCGGGTGCGCACATCGACACGACATTCACGCTCGTACGTGGCTGCACGATCAGCGGGCGCGTGCTCACCGCCGACGGTAAACCGCCGCACGATGGCGCGCTGGAGACCCACGTGATGGCAACGGGTCAGTTCGGACCGACCGGTCGCCTCAACCCGGACGGCACGTTCCGCTGGACGTCGACGGACTCCGGCGTCGTGTCGATCCGTGCGTGGCCGTGGCAGCAACCCGCGTCGAACGGGCGCACGTTTGACTGCCACGACGGCAAGACCTTCACCAACGTCGACCTCGTGGTGCCATACGCGACGCCCGACATCGCGGGCACCATCACCGACGCGCGTGGCGGGCCCGTGCCCCTTGCATACATCGACGTCGCACCGCTCGACAGCGACGAGAACGGCCAGCAGGAGCGTGCCGGCGCCGACGGGAAGTGGTCGGTGTTCGACATGCGCGCAGGTCGCTACCGGATCACCGCCTCCGCGGCGGGGCGAGGCATCGTGGCCGAGACGATCACCGCGCCGCGCCTCGATGTCGCGCTGCGCCTGTCGGGCACCGGGCGCCTTGCTGGCACGACCAACGAGCTTGTCGATGGCAGCTTCGAGCTGACGTTCCACCACTGCGGTGGGGCAGCTGACCCGATCGAGGTCGATGACGACGCGCGAATCGTCGTGGTCCGCGGCGGTCAGTTCACGGTGGATCGCGTGCCCGCTTGCACGCTGACATTCACCGCACGCTGGCGCGATCGGCTGCTCACGCAGGCGGTCGTCATCGAACCGGACAAAACGTCTTATGTCGAGCTCGCACTCGGCACACCGCGCGACAAGCAGGTGCGCGGTACGGTCCGCGACGATGCGGGCAAGCCGGTCGCGAAAGCGCGCGTCACGGCGGTTGTAGATAACCGCGAGGCGACGACCGTGCGCAGCGATGGCGATGGCCACTACGAGCTGACGACTCTGGCTGGCGCCGAGATCGTTGCAGGCAATGGCTCCCGTGTTGGTCGCGCATCGGTGGGTCGCGCGAACATCGCGAGCGAGCAGATCGACATCGTGCTCGACCGCGCCGCTGAAGATCAGTAGTACGACAGCCCGAGACAGAAGCCCGTGTTGACCTTGAAGCCATCGCCGGTGATCGACGACATGCCGAACACCTCGAGACCGAGCACGAGGGTACCCCAGCGCACGAGATCGAGGCCGCCACCGACGAGCCCACCGATCCCTGCACGCGCGCGCTGATCCGCCGTACCCACATTCGCAGTGAACACGTCAAGCCCGCCCGCGGCACGCACCCAGGTTGACCGCGACGTGTAGCGCAGCGCACCTGCGAACAATCCAGCGTTGGTGTCGGTCACCACCGAGTCTGTGATCGCGCGCTTGTGCAACGCGCCGCTACCGCTGACCTCGAACGTGATCACGGTGCTGCGCGTCGCGACGTGGCCGATGCGCAGCGAGGCCGCCCCCCCGCGGCCGACGCCGATGTCTCCACCGAGCAGCAAGCCGGCACCGAGGGAAAATGACACCACGAGGCCCGAGCGCGGCGCCTTGGATTCGAGGTTCGCCTCCGCGGATTCTTCGTCGGCGATCGAGTCGGGCGCGGCTGCGACCCGGGTCTGGGCGCTCGCGACACCGCCGAGTGCGATGAGCGCGAGCCCGGTGCGGATCACTTCGGCTTTCCCGTACCGATGGTGACCAGCGGCGGGAACTGTCGCTGCGTGCCGAGATGAGGTTGATCGCTCTGAAGCAGGCGCTCGACGACCTCGCCGCCGACGAGGTGCTTGTCGATGAGCTCCGAGATGTCGTCGACGGTGACCTGGCCGTACCAGACCTGCTCCGGGTAGACGACGACACTGACGCCGTGCGCGCACTGGTCGAGGCAGCCGGCGTTGTTCGCGCGGATCAGCTGCGAGATGCCGCGTGCGGACAGCTCCGACTTGAGCTTGTCACGGACCTCGACGCCACCCTTGGCCTTGCACGAGCCCTTCGGATGATCGGCAGGCCGTTCGTTGATGCAGACGAACACGTGGCGCTGAAAACTCGGCATCTCGCGAGGACAGGCTACCACGCCTACCCGTATCCCTTTGCGGCCGGCGCATGATCGGCGCATCCTCGACGTGTGATCGGGAGCGTGCTCGGGAAATACCGCATCGAGGCGGAGCTGAGTCACGGCGGGATGGGCGAGGTCTACTTCGGGCGCCACGTGGTGCTCGAGCGTCGCGTCGCGATCAAGATCCTTCGGTCCGAGATGACGACGAGCGCCGATCTCGTCACGCGGTTTATCAACGAAGCGAAGGCCGCGAGCGCGATCCGTCATCCGAGCATCATCGAGGTGTTCGACTTCGGCTACACCGACGAGGGTCAGGCATACCTCGTCATGGAGCTGCTCGAGGGCGAGACGCTCAGCGCTCGCCTGACCTCTCGTGGTCGGCTGCCCGAGGGCGAAGCGGTGAAGATCATACGCAGCATCGCGGGTGCACTCAGTGCCGCGCACGCCAAGGGCATCATTCATCGCGACCTCAAGCCCGACAACGTCTTCCTGATCCCCGATCCGGATCTCGGCGAGCGCGCGAAGGTCCTCGATTTCGGGATCGCAAAGCTCGCGGATCACGCTTCACAGCTCCACACGCAGACCGGTGCGCTGATGGGCACGCCGCTCTACATGGCGCCCGAGCAAGCGCGCTCCGCCGGCCTTATCGACCATCGCGCGGACCTCTACTCGCTCGGCTGTATCCTCTACGAGCTGCTGACCGGCCGGCCGCCGCTCGTCGCTGAGGGCACTGGCGAGATCATCGCGCTACACATGTTCACCGAGCCGGAGCCGCCGCGTTCGCTCGTGCCTGATCTCTCACCAGCGCTCGACAGTATTGTCATGCGGCTGCTCGCAAAGGAGGCCGCAGATCGGTTCGCGTCAGCGGCCGAGCTGTCGGATGCGCTGTCCGTCGCGGTCGGGACCGTCCCCGCAACGACGATACGTCCCGCCGCTGCCGCGCCTTCGCTCATCAAGGCGACGCGCCGGCGCCGCACCGCGAGCTTGCCGCTCGTCGCAGCGGGCATCACGATCCTGCTCGCTTGCGTGGTTGCGGTCGTGATCGCGACCAGCAAACGCGACCGGCCCTCCCCTACCCGCCCTGTCGAGGCAGCGCCCGCCATTCAGCACACGCCTCCACCGGAACAGAACGTGGCACCGGTCACGCAGCCCCCGGTAACGCAGCCGGTCGCTGTCGACAAGCCTATCCACCGTCCCGTGACTACGACGCCGACGGCCCGGCCGGTCAGACCAAAGAGCACCACCGACAAGAGCAGTCCGATCGAGACCGACTTAGAATAGGACGGCGATGCGAATCCTCGGGGCCATGCTCGGTGTCGCGCTCACGGCGTCCGTGGTGCGCGCACAGCCGGTGACCGCGCCCGCGGATACGGCGCCGCTCGCGGAGATCCGCGACGAGAAGGCGCTCGCCCAGGCACTCGCGACGATCACCCAGGACCCCGCGGTCAAGGTCACCGATCCGAAGGCTCGCCCGCTCGCAGCCGCGCTGATGGCCGAGGGCGTCAAGCAGCTCCAGGCGCACCATTACGAGCAGGCACTCGCGAACTTCCTCGACGCGTACGACAAGCTGCCGAGCCCGAAGATCCTGCTGAACATCGGCTCGACGTTGCGCGACATGGGGCGGACCGCGGACGCGGCGAACACGTACCAGCGCTACCTGAGCGATCCGGCGACCGGTCCCGAGCGCGTCGCGGAGGTCAAGACGCTGCTCGTCGACCTCGATCGCGTGCTCACGCTGCTCACCGTCCGCGTCCAGCCCAAGGGATCCGACCTATCGATCGATGGCGGACCGTACATCACGGTCGGCAGCTCGCTCGTCGCGCGCGTGCGCCCTGGCATTCATCTCGTGCGCGTCCGCAAGGGAGCGTCCGTCGGCGAGGTCAGCGTCAACGGCTTCGAAGGCGAGGACAAGGACATCACGGCGACGGTGCCGCCGCCGCCGCCGCCCGACACGACGAAACCGCCTGAAGCAAAACGGCCGCTGCCGACGGTGAGGACGCACGAGGAGCCGCCCGAGCAAGCGTTTGGCTGGCTCGACACGAGCACGCAGTACGGGACCGAGGATCCGACGAGCACGAAGCGCGAGGTCCACAGCGGCTACTCCG
>JAYVWH010000836.1:0-2689 GCA_043786265.1 Kofleriaceae bacterium
GTAGAAGGTCGCCATCAGCTCTGCGGTGGAGTCATCGGAGATCTGCCACAAGCTCGCTACCACCGCGGACCCGGTCGTGTCATCGCGCCATCGTGCCACGTCAGCGACGAGGAATCCTCGGTATTCAGTACGCTCAGGTGCCGATCAGGATAAACGGCGCCCAGTAGAACGGGTGCTTCCACTTCGTCGTCGCGACGAGCTTGCGCTTCGCGTCGGTCAAGGCCGCGCCGTACGCGGCCGCCGACTTGACGACCGGCGCGTAGAACGCCTTCATCAGCTCGACGGTCGCGAAGTCGTCGACGTCCCACAAGCTCGCGAGCATTCGCCGAACGCCTGCGGTGCGCCACGCGAGCACGAGGCCCGACACCGGTTCCGCGAGCACCTCGTGCGCGCGCCCGGTCTCGCATGCACTGAGCACGACGAGCTCCGCATCGAGCTTGAGCTCCGCAATCTCACTCTGCATCAAGAAACCGTCGTCGGCGGCGTCGGGGCGCATCGACAGGGCGAGCGCGGAGTAATCGGTCTCGAATAGGCCGTGGCTCGCGATGTGAATGATCCGCGATCCGGCCAGTGTCCCGGCCTTGACGCTCTCCTCGCTGGCCTGCTCGCGCAGCAGCACCTTGCCGTTCGCACCAAAGAGCGCGGCGATTGCTTTGACCTCCGCCGCGGTACCGGGAAGGCGCTCGAGCCCTCGGCGTGTGCCGCCAGCGGTCTTCGCATCGGCGTAGCGGTGCATCCCGCGCGACTCGGCGGTCGGAACGCCCTCCGCCTTGTGTGCCTTGTACGAGGCCCAGTCGTAGACCGGATCGCCAAGTCCCACCCATGCGCGCTTCGTCGGCGGCATCGGCTTGGCGTGCGCGTCGTCGAGAGCGAGTGTTGCGGATTGGCTGTAGGTCACGACATGGGTCTCGACGACGAACTGCCCGTTGTCGTCGACGAGCGCTTCGAACGGCAGTGTCGACAGCGCGCCGTGCGGCAACACGATCAGCCGTTCGTGCGCTTTGACGAGATCCTTGACCGGCGTGATCAGCTTCTTGTAGAGCGCGTTGGCGTCCTTGCGTACGAGCTCGAGCTCGACGTTCGGGTCGACGAATGCCTCCTCGCGCAGGCTCGTGATCTGCGTTGCGAGCGCCGTCGGCCCACCGTCGACCACGAACAAGCGCGACTCCGTCTTGGTGACGGCGATACCGACTGCTTGGTCGTTCGTCATGAAGTACGCGAGCAGCATCGCTTTGTCGTCGAGGAGCTCACGCGCGCGCGAGAGCGTTGCCGCTCGCGGCATCTGCATGCGCGTGATCAGCGGGTTCTTGTAGGCGATCGCGGCCTTGACGTCGTCGAGGGCCCACAGTGCGTCGCGGCGGCGTTCGACCTGCTCGGCGTCCTCCTTGCTCGCATAGATCTGCTTGTTGAGCTGGGCGACGTGCGCCTCGATCTCCTTCTTGTCGAGTGCGAGCAGGGCAGGGACCTCGACGCCGCTCGACCACAGGTTAGCGCCGCCGCGGACGGCCGCATCGATGTAGGCGCGGCCGCGTGCCTTCTCCATCGCCGCGAACGCGGCCTCGACGCGCGTCGCCTCGGGAAGCTTGATGTCGAGCGAGAGTATGTGGCGGTACAGCAGCAGCGCTTCGAACCCAGCCGCCTGTCGCGCGCTCGGGACCGCCGTGTTTTGCCATTCGTCCTCGGAATAAGCGGCGGCTGTCTCGGCCGTGGAGATTGCCTGCGTCACGTCGCCGACCTTGGCCGCGCAGACAGAGGCGAGCATGTTCATCGTCTTGTCGAGCCCGCGGATGCCGCGCGCTCGCGCGATCGGCTGGCCCTCTCGGGCGAGCTCGAGGCAGCGCGGATACTGGCGATCGAACAGGTACGCCGCCTCGCCGCGATACCGAAGCAGCCGTGCGCGCACCTCGGGATCGCGGGCGGCCGCCGCGAGGGCGTCGAGCGCTCCGCCGAGCGGTGCAGAGCTCTCGTGCTCGAGCGCTTGCAGATACGCACCCGAGACCGCCGCGCGAGCCTCACCGGTCGGGTCGCCGTTGCTCTTGTGGACGGCGCGAGCGCGCTCGAAGAGCTCGATCGCTACATCGCGTGCGAGCAGCTTCTCGCGCACGTAAGCCATCTTCTCGAGCGTCTCGCCGTCTGCTTCGAGGTCGGACTTGGCGAGCACCTCGGCGTCCTCGAGAGCGTGCTGCGCGGGCGTCCATTGCGACAGGTAGGCGAATGCGTACGCGATGTCGACCTGCGCGAACGCACGATCGCGCGTGACGTCGAGCGACTTCGCGTTCGTTAACCGCTTCGCGTACGTGTCCAGGGCGTCCTGCGGACGCGCCAGCTCGATCTGAGTATCGCCGAGCTCGCGCCATAGCTCGGACATGCCGCGCCAGTCGAGCGCGGTGCGTGCACGGTCGAGCGAGGTGTCGATCTGTGCGAGAGCGTCCGCTTGCCGGCCGAGCGCCCGGAGGATCCGCGAGCGCTGGATCGTCGAGCCCGGGGAGGAGTCGGGTGGCAGCCGTGCGAGCTCGGCCTCCAGGGTGTCGATCCGGTAGGCGGTAGGTCGCGGCGCGCTCGTGGAGCTGCCGCAACCTGTGGCGACCACGATGAGCACGAGCGATCGGCGTAACCCTGTCACCGAGGCGATAGTATCAATTGAGGTCGCCCCCCGTCGTGGGTAAGGTCCCGCCATGATCTTCGCTCG
>JAYVWH010000837.1:0-3327 GCA_043786265.1 Kofleriaceae bacterium
GCCGGGTCCCCGGCGCTGCGCTCGGAGAATGCGCGCATCGCGAGCGCGACCGCGAGTCCCGAGGAGTTACTGCTCGCCGTGGCGTACGCGAGCGCGAGATCGTGCAGATCCATCGCCTCGCGGTAGCGTCCGGCCATGGTCAGGCACATGCCGTAGTCGCCCATGAACCGAAGGCGGTCGTATTCGCTGCCGATGTGATCGGCTTGCGTCGCGCCGGGCGCGAGCAGCGGCTCGGCCTCGCGGATGTTGCCTTTCATCATCGTGACGTTGCCGAGCGCTTGGTTCGCGGAGTTGACGAGCTTGTGGTCGCCTAGCTCGCGCGCGATCCCGATCACCCGCTCGCATCCACTGCGCGCCTCCTCGAGGTTGCCCGAGTAGGTGAAGACTCGCGCCGAGAGGAAATCGAGCATCAATTCGCGCTTGCGATCGGTGTCGTCCTGTTCGAGCGTGGCGAGCAAATCGCGCGCCTGCGTCACGCGCGCGAGGTTGAGGTCCGCGACCTCCGCCATCTCCCCCATCGAGACCTGCTGCAACAGGATGTCGACGCGCGTCCGGCGATGCTCGGGCTTATCCGGCAATGCACGCAGTGCATCCGATGCCTCGGCGAAGTGCATGCGCGACGCCTGCAGATCGCCGATCGCGTTCGCCTCGTGACCCGCGCGCACGAAGCACGGGACTGCGAGCTCCGGCGAGTTCGCGCGCTGGTAGTGCTCTGCGAGCTCGATCGGCTCGTGGCCACCTTCCGAATCGAGATACGCCGCTGCCGCGAGGTGCGACGCCTCGCGATCCTCACCGGTGAGCAGCCCGTACGCCGCATCGACGACGAGCGCGTGACGAAATGCGAACCCCTCGCCTTGGGCCTCGATGATTTCGAGCCGCACCAGCTCCGCGAGCCAGCGATCGAAATCCCCCCGACTGCCGCCGTCGTCTCCCGCGAGCGCCGCCACGCCCTCGCGGCGAAACCGCCTCCCGAACACGCTCGCCGTGCGCAACACACGGCGCAGATCGGGGGATAGGCCAGCGATACGCGACTGCAGCATCGCGAGAACGGTGCTCGGCAACTCGCGACGGCCTTCCGCGACGGCACGGATCAGCTCCTCGAGGAATAGCGCGTTACCCGCGGCCTGCTCGACGATGCGCGCGGAGACCTCGGCCGTGATCGTGCTACCGAGCACCTGGTTGACCAGTCGCTCGCTCGCCTTGCGACTCAGCGGCTTGAGCGGCAGGCGCAGCGCGTGACCCGCCCATAGCTTGTCCTCGAGCAGCGGCCGCGACAGCGCGACGACGAACAGCGGCTTCTCGTGCAGCTCGCGCAGTGCGCGCTCGACGAGCAACAGGCTCGCCCGGTCGGCCCAGTGAATGTCCTCGAGCACGAGCATTACCGGCCGGATCTTGGTCTCGGCGCGTAGCAGCGCGAGGAACGCCAGGGCGATCTCCTCGCCGAGCCGCCGCGGATCACGCTTGGCCTTCGCGACCTCGTCGCACGGCGCTGCGACCGGATTACCGCACATCTCCGAGAGCAGCTCCCCGATACGGCGGCGCTCGTGCGGCTCGATGTTCGCGACGAGGTCGTGCTGCGCACGCAGATCCTTGAGCGCGCTCGCGAGCACGCCGTAGGTCAGACCTACGAGCGAGACATCGGCGACACCGGCGATCACCTCGAGGTCGGGCTGCTTCGTGCGCGCGCGCCGGATAAGCTCGTGACGCAGCCGCGTCTTGCCCATACCGGGCGCGCCAGTGATCAGCACGGCGCTCGCCGCCGACTCGTCGATACAGGTGGCGAGCGAGGCCTCGAGCGTGCCGAGCTCCTGTTCGCGTCCGACGCACGGGGTCGGCTTACCGAGGAGCATGCGGAGCGAATCGGCATCGGCGTGCTCTCCGACGAGCCGCGAGCCGTTGGTCACCGCAAACCGGCGATCGATCAACGCGGCACTCAGCTCGTCGAGGATGATGTCAGCCGTGGCGGGCAGCAGGCGCACCGCGCGGTCGATCGCCTCGCCGATCGGCAGGCGCTGGCGCACCACACCACGTCCGGTCGTGAATGCGATGCGCGCGCCGGGCGCACTCTCGCGAATATCGAGCGCGACGCGCGCGGCGTGCACGGCCTGATCCGTAGCGACGCTGTTGGGATCGGGCGCGATCGTCGCGACGTAGCTGCCGTCGCTGAGCATCTCGATACCGTGCCGCTCGCGAAGCTCCTGCGGCAGCGGCGCCGGTGCGGTCGCCACGATCACGCACACGAGGTGCTGCTCGCTGCTCGTGACGTGCGCCTTCGACGGCCGTTGCGGCAGCTTGTCGCGCATCGTGTGTGCGGTGACCTCGCCCGGCGGCGGCAGGTCGGGAAGCTCGCCAAGCTCGTCGATCGCGACGACGACGGCCCCCGCATCGCGCGGGCGATCGTTGGGATCCTTCGCAAGCATCGCCGCGACCAGCCGCACCAGCCCATCGGGCACGTCGGGACGCAGCGTCGCGATCGAATCGACATCCGCAAACAGGATCTTCGCGAGCACGCCGACGAGGTGATCGGCGACAAACGGTGGCGCGCCGATCAGGCACTCGTACAGCATGCAGCCGAGCGCGAATACGTCGGCCTCGGGTCCGATCGACCGCTCGCCGCTGGCCTGCTCGGGGGCCATGTAGTTCGGCGTCCCGACCAGCGCGCCGGTCCGGGTCTGCGGGCCGCGAGCATCGCGCATGCGGCGGGCGACGCCGAAATCGAGCAGGACCACACCCTCGACCAGCTTGTCGCGCAGATAGACATTGGACGGCTTCAGGTCGCGGTGGACGACGCCCTGGGCATGCGCCGCGGCGAGCCCTTCCGCGAGCCCCCGGATGATCTGCAGACCCTCGCGCATCGTGACCCCGCCCTTGGCGAGCCGATCGGCGAGGTCCTCCCCCTGGAGCCACTCCATCGCGAGGTAGGCCCGCCGCTCGGTGGCCAGGCCATGGGCGAGGTAGCGCACGATCCGCGGGTGAGTGAGCGCGGCCAGGACCTCGACCTCGCGCTCGAACCGGCCCGCGTCGTAGTCCGCGTCGAGGAGCTTGACCGCGACGGTGTCTCCGCTCTCCTGATCGATCGCGCGATACACCGTCGCCATCCCGCCCGTACCCGCGGGCGCGACGACGCGAAAGCGTCCCCCGATCATTTGCTCAGAATCAGCGGTCGACACCCGAGCGAGCATCATACCCCTCGCGGCGAAAAGACGCGCCCGTCAGGGGTGCGTGATAGGGGAGGACATGGCCGATCCGCGTGCAGTGCTCCGCGAGGTCTACGGCTACGAAACATACCGTTCCGGCCAGGCCGAGGCGGTCGATGCGGTGGTTGCG
>JAYVWH010000838.1:0-3365 GCA_043786265.1 Kofleriaceae bacterium
CGCAGATGGTCGCTGGCGAGCGGGTTCGCTTCTGGGTCGACTCGGCGAAGATGTCGACGGTCGCATCGCCGCAGCCAGGCATGCCGGCGGGACAACTCTGTTACGAGGTCGAGATCCTCCAGATCGACAAGCAGACGGCGCCTCCCCCGACGCCGCCGGATGTCGCGAAGCCGCCGGCAGGTGCGCGCAAGTCGCCGGGAGGCGTGTTCTACAAGGTGCTCGCAAGCGGCAAGGGCGGCCCCAAGCCCAAACCCACGGACACCGTCCGCGTGCACTACACCGGGTGGACGACCGATGGCCGCATGTTTGATTCGAGCGCGCTCAAGAACGAGCCGTCGCAGTTCAGCCTCACCGGTGTGATCAAGGGCTGGACCGATGCACTGCCGCTGATGTCCGTCGGCGATCGCTATCGCCTGTGGATTCCCGAGGAGCTCGCGTACAAGGGACAGCAAGGGCGCCCGCAGGGAATGCTCGTGTTCGATATCGAGATGGTCGAGATCAAGGAAGCTCCGCCGCCGCCGCCTGGTCAGAGACCGCCGCCGGGGCATGGCATGCCGCCAGGGCACGGTGCACCGCCGGGTGCGCCGCCCGGCCACCCGTGATTCCCGATGAGGTCCTGGCCGCATGGGGCTGGCGCGTGGACGCCATCGCCCCGCACGCGGGGGGCCTGATCAATCACACGTTCGTCGTGCGCGACGAAGCCGGCGCACCGGTCGCGGCGCTGCAACAGCTGCATCCGATCTGGGGCGCCGAGGTCAACCTCGATATCGAAGCGGTGACCGCGCACCTTGCTGCGCGCGGGATGCTCACGCCTCGCATCGTGCGGACGCTCGACGGACGCGCGTGGGTCGAGCATGCCGGGCGCGTGTGGCGCGCGCTGTCGTGGATCGCAGGTGACAGCGTGCACGCAGTGCCGTCGTCCGACTGGGCCGAGGCTGGTGGGCGGCTCGTCGGCAGGTTTCAGCGCGCCGTCGCGGATCTGGTGCACGAGTACAAGTTCACCCGCGCGGGTGTGCACGACACGGCGGCTCATCTCGCAAAGCTGGGCGATCGCGTCGCGCGCGGTGGTGACGTCGAGGCGGTCGATCTCGGCCGCGAGATCCTCGACGTGGCGATACAGCTGCCGGCACTACCGGAGCTGCCGCGACGCCATGTCCATGGCGACCTCAAGATCTCGAACCTGGTGTTCCAGCGCGCGCCGCTCGCGGGCATCTGCCTCGTCGATCTCGACACCGTCGCCCGCGGCACGCTCGCGTTCGAGCTCGGCGACGCGATGCGGTCCTGGACCAACCCACATGGGGAGGATGTGACCTCCACACGATTCGACTGCCAGGTCTTTGCGGCCGCGATCCGCGGTTTTCGCAGCGAAGCCGAGAGTGTTGTCACGGAAGACGAACGAAGGTCGATCCTGACCGGCCTCCAGATCGTATGTATCGAGCTGGCGGCGCGCTTCGCCGTCGACGTCTTCGATGACACCTACTTCGGCTGGGACCCGACGCGGTTTGCGTCGCGCCGCGCGCACAACCTCGTGCGGGCTCGGGGGCAGCTCGGCCTTGGCCGGTCGGTCCTGGAATCTCGCGCACAAGCCCTCGACGCCCTGCTGGTTGGGGGATGACGACCGCCCGGGGATGCGCTCTAATCCGGCGATGTTTCGCCGTCTGCGCAGGGCAGCTGTCACTGCCGGTACCCTGGTCGCGCTGACGGCACCTGCGGCAGCGGTGCGGCCAGGTGGCAAGCCGGCCTTCGATTCGCGGCGCATCACGGCGATGACGGGCGCGGGCATCACCAAGCCACTGCGCAGCTATCAGAAGCTCGACGGGGGTTCGCGCCCCACCGCCGCGTGGTTCGCGTTCACCGCGCGCCGCACCGGCAAGTGGCAGGTCGCGTGGGACGCCGCGACCGGCGTGCCGAGCCGGATCTGGGGCGATGGCATCGTCGCACCGGGGACGGTCGCAAATGCGGCCACCGCGGAGCAGTTCGCGCGGCAGGTCCTCGCGGATCACATCGCGCTGCTCGCACCGGGTGCCAGCGCGAGCGATTTCGTGCTGGTCGCAAACCAGTCCGATGGTTCGATGCGCACGCTCGGCTTTCAGCAGCGCGCAGCTGGCAAGCGTGTCGTCGGCGGGCAGATCAGCTTCCGGTTCAAGGCGGATCGCCTGTTCGTGATCGGTTCCGAGGCGCTGCCTGCCGTCGCGTTTGCTACTCCGCGCTCGCGGCTTGTGCCAGCGCAGCTGCGCGAACACGCCGCGTCGATCTTGCGCAGCGAGCTGGGGCTGCCGAAGGCGCCGGTGTCGCAGCCCGACGACGAGGTCATTCTTCCGCTGGTCGCCGACGACACCGTGCTTGGATATCGCGTCGTGCGGCCGCTGACGATCGATGGTGGGCTCGACGGTCGCTACCTCGCCTACGTCGACGTTGCGACCGGTGCCGTCGTCGCCGTGCAGCAGCTCAACGCCTATGCGAACGGCACGGTGAAGTACCGAACCGTGGACCGAAACCCGACCCGCGCGCGTCTCGATAAGGTCGCGCCGCGCGCGTACGTCAACGTCAACACCTCGCCGCAGACCACGTCGATGGTTGGTGGTGTCACCTGGGGGACCGATACCGATGTCGATGTCACGACGTCGGTGACCGGTGACCTCGTCACGGTCGTCAACAAGTCGACGGCGGCGACGAGCGCAACGGGCATCTATCCGCTCGCCCCCGGCGGGGTCGCGGTGTGGGATGCGACGAGCGTCCCCGAGGACGACGCGCAGGTGAACGCCTACGTCGCGACGAACACGGTGAAAGAATACGTGCGCGAGCACGTCGATGCGGCCATGCCGACGCTCGACGAGCAGATGACTGTCAACGTCAACATCGCGCAGAGCTGCAACGCGTTCTTCGACGGCAAGGCAATCAACTTCTTCCAGTCGAGCGATCAATGCCAGAACACGGCGCTGATCGAGGACGTCGTCTATCACGAGTACGGGCACCGCCTCCACACCGCCGAGCTCGTGCCCGGCGTCGGTGATTTTGACGGGGCGATGAGCGAAGGTGCGTCGGACTATCTCGCCGCGAGCGTGACCGGTGACCCCGGCATGGGGCGGGGCTTCTTCTACACCGAGGTGCCGCTGCGAGATCTCGATCCCGTCGACAGCGAGTGGACGTGGCCGCGCGACGTCGGCGAGATCCACCACACCGGGCAGATCTTCGGCGGCATCTTCTGGGATCTGCGCAAGGACTTGATCGCGCAGCTCGGCGAGCCGGCGGGCATCGCGCTCGTCAACAAGATCTATCTCGGCACGCTCCGCCGCGCGATCAACATCCCGACGAGCTTGATCGAAGCGCTCGCCGAAGACGACGACGACGGCAACCTCACGAAC
>JAYVWH010000839.1:0-3959 GCA_043786265.1 Kofleriaceae bacterium
GACATCGGAGCCCTCGCCACGCTCGGCTCGCCAAACCCGTCGGACTACATCGTCTATCAAGGCCCCGGCGTCGCGTACGGGCTGATCCCGCGCAACGACGCCGGCGTTCCCCACGCGCACATCCTGATCGCAGGCGTGTCGATCCTGCTCACGGGTAATAGCTATCTCCTCGAGATCCTGCAGAAGGACAAGTACTACCTGCACGTTCCGAAGGGCAAAGGCCTGATCCAGAAGTACGACGTCGTCGTCGGCCACAACGCCGCCGATGTCGATCTGGTGTGGCGCAACGATGCAGCGCCGCGCGAAATTTCGGGCAGCGTCGCGTGGACCGGCGGTGGTGCCGCGACCGGCGCGCGCGTCGGTGTCTTCGAGGACTCCAACGGCAACGGCCAGCTCGACCCGGGCGGCACGGACACCGACGGCGACTTTGTCCCCGAGGATCGTGCGGTCGGTTATATCGACGTCAACGCCGATGGGACGTTCAGTGGACAGGTCCCGGCAACTGGCAGCCTGCTCGTGCGCGCCGAGGTCAAGAACGTCGGGCGCTCGCAGGTCGTGCCGCTCGCCGAGACCGTGACGCTCGCGATCCCGAGCCCGATCAAGGTCGACTTCCAGATCGTCGACGCAGACACGTCGCTGCCGATGCCTGGCCGCCTCGTCGTGATCGGCACCCACCCGGCCTATCCCGACGGACGCGTGTTCGAGGTGTATGACCGCGCCGACGGCGTCGTGCAGCAGCTCCACGCGATTCGCGGCACCACCGTCGACGTGGGCGATGGCGTCGACCCGGCGCTCTATCTGCCCGCCGGCGGCACGTATCGGATCTACGCCTCCCACGGCACCGAGTGGTCGGTCGCCTCCCAACCGGTCAGCGGCAGCGCGCCCGTCGACCTGACGTTCACGCTCAAGCACGTCGTTCCGACGCCGAACTACATCGCGAGCGACTGGCACGTGCACCAGATCGGCTCGCCCGACTCGCCGGTACCGAGCGACGAGCGCATCCGTAGTGCGGTGTCCGCCGGCGTCGAGATGTTCGCGGTCACGGACCATGACTACATCTCGAATCTGCAACCACTCGTCGAGCAGATGGGCCTCACCGACAAGCTCCGCGTACTCCCTGGCGTCGAGGTCACGCCGTTCGCGTACGGTCACTACAACGCGTGGCCGATGACGCCCGACAACGACTCCGCCAATCACGGCGCGATCGACTGGGCGCGCGGCATGGCCGACGGTTACGCGATGTTGCCGGGCGAGATCTACGATGCGATGCGTGCGCGCGGTGCGCAGATGGTCCAGGTCAATCACCCGCGCGGCAAGGGCCTCACCACGGAGTTCCAGGCCGGGTTCGAGCGCGCGAACATCAAGTACGACTACGACAACAAGTCGATCTTCGGCGACTACGAAAACGCTTCGACGCCAAACGATTGGCTCCGCCTCCCGGGCGAGTCGCTGTGGAGTGACAAGTTCAATGGCCTCGAGGTGTGGAACGGGTTCTCGATCGCCGATGCCAACGGGGACATGCTCCGCGAGAACAAGTCGCTCGATCGCGTGATGCGCGACTGGCTCAGCATGCTGTCGATGGGGTTCTACGTCACGCCGGCGGGCAACAGTGATAGCCACACCACCTCGCATGATCCGATCGGCATGCCGCGCACGTACGTCCGGGTTACGGACGATTCGCCCGCAGCCCTCGCCAACGGCAGCGCGGTTGCATCGGTGCTCGCAACGCAGACCGGTGCGAACAACACGGCGCGCGACGTGGTCGTCACGAACGGCCCGATGATCGATGTCCGCACGGGGACCGCACCGGCACTCGGCCGCGTAGTAGCCGCGACCGGGTCGACCGTCACCCTCGCGGTCACCATCGCCTCACCCGATTGGGCCGAGGTCGATACCCTCGAAGTGTTCGCGAACACGACGCCCGGACCGGTCCCTGCGGGCGACGTCACGACCCTGATCCCGCTCAAGTGCTGGACCTCGCGGACGTTGAACACGCTGGCTGCGATGGATCCGTGCAACCAGGCGGCGATCACGCCGGAATCCGTGGCCATCCCCCTCGCGACCGTGTCGGGTGGTGGAGGTTTCAAGCGATACGAGGCAACCATCCAGGTCACTCTCGACGTCAATGACATCGTGACCCGTGCAGGTGCTACCGGCCGCGACGCCTGGCTCGTGTTCCGCGTGCGCGGCGATCGGTCGACGTTCCCGATCATGACCGACCATGCCGTCGATGACACGACGATGCCTGTGCTGCTCGGAGGGAACATGACAGCCATTGCGGGAGCGCTCCACGGTATCGGCATCCCGGCGACTGCGTTTACCGCGCCGGTGTTCGTGGATTTCGATGGCGGTGGTTATCGGGCGCCATTTGCGCCCTAGACCCCCCTAGTGCTCGTGCTATCAACGATAAAGGTACTGCATGGATCAGTCGATCTGGGAGCTCCTGAACCACGGCGGCGGCGCGATGTGGGTCGTCGTCGCGTTCTCGGTGATCGCTCTCGCGGTTGCTCTCGAGCGCGCCCTCGCGCAGTGGAAGTTCGTCTCTCGCGCTCGCGCGCTCGGTGACACGGTCACGCGCTGCCTGTCGCGTGGTGCGCTGCAGGAAGGTCGCTCCGCATGCGAGCGCTCGCCTTCGCCGATCGCCGATGTGTTTCTGGTCGGCTACGAGCGGTTCGGCCGCGCCAAGCCGGAGCACGTCGCCACCGCAGTGCACCGCGAACGCCTGCGCGTGAACCAAGACCTGCGGACACGGCTGTGGATGCTCGGAACGATCGGAGCCACGGCGCCGTTCGTCGGTCTGTTCGGTACCGTCGTCGGCATCATGTCGGCGATGGGCGGCTTCAGGGCTGACGCCGAGGTGAAGTTCTCGATGGTGTCGGGTCCGATCTCCGAGGCGCTGATCGTCACGGCGGCAGGCATCCTCGTCGCAGTCGAAGCCGTGATCCTGTTCAACTACTTCAGCCAGCGGGCAGGTCGCATCGCGATCGAGATGAAGCTCTTGACCGACGAGTTCCTCGAGCTGCTGCTCGAAGCGCCGAGTGACACACAGGCCACGCGCGCCAAGAAGACCGAGTCCGACGAAAAGGCCACCACGACCAAGTCGACCGACGACAAGTCCGACAAGAAGAAGGGTAGCGATGGCGATCGGGAAGCTGCCTGACGACGACGGAGCCGAAGAGGGCTCCGACGGCATCTTTGCCGAGATCAACATCACCCCGTTGACCGACGTCTTCCTGGTGCTGGTGATCATCTTCATGGTGAGCGCGCTCGCCGTGCAGGTCGAAGCACGCCAGGAGAAGAAGAAGACCGCGGAGGCTCAGGAGCAATCCGAGGTCGAGAAGCGGTCAGGTCTCAAGGTCAACCTGCCGCAAGGCCAGGCGCAGGAGATCGACCCGTCGAAGGCGTCGCTCGTGCTCATCGTTCCGCTCTCGGGCGACATCGATGTCGGCGGCAAGAGCATTCCGGATGCCGAGCTCGACAATCTGTTTCGTGCCGCGTTCGCGCGCGACAAGAACACGCAGGTCGTGCTCAAGGCCGACAAGGGCGTGCAGCACGGTCGCGTCGTGAACTTGATGGAGCGTGCGAAGCAGGCCGGCCTGACGCGGCTCGCTATCGGCACCAGCGGCTGAGGCATACGTGCCCACTCCCGATCGTTTCGCATCGCGCAACACGCGTCAGAAACAGACCGGAAACAACCGAGAAGCGACGCCGAAACGCGGGATCACCAATCGAATTCTCGACGGTGCGAATCGCTATCAAGCGCATCGGAACTTGCTAGTGTGCAGGCACAACCAAGGAGCGATCGTGAAGAGAATCCGCGCCGAGTACATCTGGATCGATGGGCAGAAGCCGACCGCGAAGCTGCGGTCGAAGACGAAGGTCCTCGAGGGCCCCATCAACAAGCCGGAAGATTGCCCGGAGTGGGGCTTCGACGGTTCGAGCACGAGCCAGGCCGAGGG
>JAYVWH010000840.1:0-1942 GCA_043786265.1 Kofleriaceae bacterium
CGTACATCACGCGCATGAACCCGCGCTCGTAGATTCGCGTGCACGTCAGCCACTGGTTCGCGACCCAGTTCCACGGCACCTCGAACCACTCGTGCTTGACGCCGCCGGGCTTCGCAGAGCCATAGCGCTTGCCGTTGCGCTCCTCGAACACTATTTTGGCCATGCCGAGCGCGCGGTTCATCCGCGACGTGTCGGCGATGAACGGCCAGATCTGCTCGGCGACGCACGGTAGATCGAACGTCCACAGCCGCTCGATCCGCTTCTCCTTCGCCCACTCGGCAGGAAACGGATGCAGCTTCAGGAGCTGATCTGCCGTCAGGGGCTCCCCTCCGGCATTCCCTGCTAAGGTCGACTTCGAGGTCGCCATGCCCACCACAGTGTATCGCGTCTGCCCGTTGTGCGAAGCGACGTGTGGCGTCGCGATCGAGATCGAGGGAGATCGAGTCCTCTCGGTGCGCGGAGATGACTCCGATCCATTCAGCAAGGGCTATATCTGCCCCAAGGGCACCGCACTCGCGGACCTGCACCACGATCCGGACCGGTTGACCAGGCCGCTCGTTCGCGACGGCGCGACGTGGACCGAGGTCGGGTGGGACGAAGCGTTCGATCTCGTCGCACAGAAGCTCGTCGGGATCCGCAAGGCGTACGGCAACGATGCGGTCGCGGTCTATCAGGGTAACCCGACCGCGCACAACCTCGGCCTCTTGACCTACGGCCAGCTACTGATGCGCACGCTCGGTACCAAGAACGCGTACTCGGCGACATCGATGGATCAGCTCCCGCACATGCTCGCGGCGCTGCTGATGTTCGGCAACCAGCTCCTGATGCCGGTGCCCGACATCGAGCGGTGTGATCTGTTCATCTGCCTCGGCGCGAACCCGCTCGCGTCGAACGGCAGCATCATGACCGCGCCCGATGTGAAGGGCCGGCTCAAGGCGATCCGCGATCGCGGCGGCAAGGTGATCGTCCTCGATCCGCGCCGCACCGAGACGGCGGAGAAGGCCGATCAGCACCTGTTCATTCGCCCGGCGACCGATGCGCACCTGCTGCTCGCGATCTGTCACGTGCTGTTCGCCGAGAAGCTGGTGCGCGGCAAGGTCGCGATGACCGGCGTCGCCGAGCTCGAGGCAAGGACCCAGGGATGGACGCCGGAGCGCGCTGCATCGATCACCGGCATCGCTGCGGACGAGATCCGCGGTCTCGCTCGCGCGCTCGCGACCACACCACGCGCGGTGCTGTACGGGCGGATCGGCGTCTGCACCCAGGAGTTCGGTGGCCTCGCCGCGTGGCTGTGTTACGCGGTCAATGCGCTCACCGGTCACCTCGACGAGCCCGGCGGGCTGATGTTCACCACGCCGGCGGTCGATCCGCTGCCGCTCGCCGAGATGCTCGGCTTCGACGGCGGCTTCGCCCGGTGGAAGAGCCGGGTCAGTGGCAAGCCGGAGTTCGGCGGCGAGCTGCCGATCAGCGTACTCGCCGAGGAGATCGAGACCGCAGGCAACGGTGCCGAGAAGATCCAGATCCGCGCGCTGCTGACGAGCGCCGGAAATCCCGTGCTGTCCTCGCCCGGCGGTCCGCGGCTCGAGGCCGCGCTCAAGACACTCGACTTCATGGTCTCGATCGATCCGTACATGAACGAGACCACGCGGCTCGCGCACGTGATCCTGCCGCCGACCTCACCGCTCGAGCGCTCGCATTACGACGCGGCGCTCAACGCGTTTGCCGTGCGCAACGTCGCGAAGTTCGCGCCACCGACGTTCGAGCGCGGTCGCGACGCGCGGCACGACTGGGAGATCTGTCTCGCCCTGTGGACGCGGATCGGAGCGCCCGCGAAGCTCGGCGTCGGCGGCCGGATTGTCCACAAGCTGCTCGGCAAGCTCGGCCCCGAGGCGATCATCGATCTCGCGCTGCGCACCGGGCCACACGGCTTCGGTCGCGGTGG
>JAYVWH010000841.1:0-8772 GCA_043786265.1 Kofleriaceae bacterium
TTAAACAGATTATCGTCGGTAGATGAAGCTTGCGCTTGGTCTGCTACAAGGCCGGCGACGCCTACGAGCTGCCGAGACGGCGATCACCGATTGGATGATCGCCAAGGCAGGAAGGCAACCTCGTCGGCAAGTACCTCGACACGCAGCACTGAGCGCGCGGTTACTTGCGCTTCTTCTTGGCCGCGGCTGCGCGAGCGGCCGCAAACCGGGGAACCGACTGCGTCTGCTTCGTATCGCCGAGCATCTCGACAATCTTGTCGAGGATGCGGTGAGCGACCTCCGTCTTGGGCGCCGGCGGCACGTCGATGACCTCGCCTCCGCCGTCGACCAGCTGGACGTGGTTCGTATCGACGGCGAAGCCCGAGTTCGGCTCGCTCACGTCGTTGGCGACGATCAGGTCGACCTTCTTGGACTCGAGCTTCTTGAACGCATTGTTGATGACGTCCTCGGTCTCGGCGGCGAAGCCGACCAGGAGCGGGCTCTTGCCCTTGCGCGTCCGGCCAAGCTCGGCGAGCAGGTCCGGGTTCGCGACGAGGTTGATCGCGGTCTTGGGACCGAGCTGACCGCGCTTGAGCTTCTCTTCGGCGACGTTCGCGGGCCGGTAGTCGGCGACCGCGGCGGTCATGATGATCGCATCGGCGCCCTTGGCCGCGTTATTGAGCGCCCATTGCAGCTGCGCCGCAGTCTCGACGTGGCTCGTGGTGACGCCGATCGGAGGTGGCACCGCGCTGGGACCCAGGATGAGTGTGACGTCGGCACCACGACGCTTGGCCGCTGACGCGAGGGCGATACCCATCTTGCCCGAGCTGCGATTACCGACGAACCGGACCGGATCGATCGCTTCGTAGGTGGGGCCCGCGCTAACGACGAGTCGCTTGCCCGCGAGGTCCTGCGTCGATAGCAGCGTCGCGGCCGCCTCGGCGATGTCCTCGGGCTCCGCGAGCCGGCCGGGGCCGGTCCACCGGCACGCGAGGAAGCCGTCACCCGGTCCGACGACGCGATACTTCGCGATCTCAGTCAGGCGCAACAGGTTCGCCCGCGTGATCGGGTGATTCCACATGTTCAGATTCATCGACGGCGCGATCAGTACGGGCGCGCGCGTCGCGAGCGCGATCGAGGTGACCGCGTCGTCCGCCATGCCCATCGCGAGCCGGCCGATCACGTTCGCGGTCGCCGGTGCGATGATCACGAGGTCAGCCTTGTCGGCCATCGCGATGTGACCGATCGTCGCCTCTTCGGTCAGCGAAAATAGATCCGTGAACACGGGGCGCCGCGTCAGCGCCTGGAACGTCATCGCGCCCACGAACTTCTGGGCCCGCGCGCTCATCGCGACCTGAACGGTCGCACCGGCCTTGTCGAGCATGCGGACGAGCTCCGCAGCCTTGTAGGCAGCAATGCCTCCGCCGACACCGACAAGGATGTTTGCTCCCGTCAGCGCGAACGCGGGGTCCCGAGGGGCACGGTCAGTACGCGGTCCTTCCAACATCGTTGCGGACTGTACCTGAATGGCAGCTAGGCGATGCGCGTCGCGATGTATTTGAGCTGCGTGTAGTCCTCGATGCCGTGGCGCGAACCCTCGCGGCCCATGCCCGACTGCTTGATGCCGCCAAACGGTGCCTGCGCCGTCGATACGAGACCCTCGTTGACACCGATCATTCCGGCCTCGAGCGCGGCGGCAACGCGAGCCTGGCGTGCACCGTCGCGTGTGAACACGTAGGCAACGAGCCCGAACTCGGTATCGTTGGCCAGCTCGATCGCTTCAGCTTCGTTCGCCGCTACACGAATCGCGACGACGGGCCCGAAGATCTCCTCCCGCCAAAGCTTCATCGCGCTCGTGATCCCGCCGAGCACGATCGGCGCGACCACGTGGCTCTTGCCGTCGGGTACTGCGCCATGCAGCACCTTCGCACCCTGAGCGATCGCGTCTTCGACCAACCGCACGACCTTACCGACGGCCTTGTCGTCGATCAGTGGCCCGACCTCGACGCCCGGATCCATGCCGCGCCCGACGACAAGTGCCGCAACCTTTGCCGTGAGCTGGCGCGTGAACGCTTCGGCCACCGGCGCCTCGACGATGTATCGATTCGCCGCAACGCAGGTCTGTCCGGTGTTGCGGAACTTCGCGACGAGCGCGCCCGCAACCGCGGCGTCCACGTCTGCGTCCGCGAGCACCACGAACGGCGCGTTGCCACCGAGCTCGAGCGACACGCGCTTCAGGTCCTCGGCTGCGTCACGCATGATGCCGCGACCGACGGCTGTCGAGCCGGTGAAGCTCAGCTTCCGGATCAAGGGCGACTTGATGATGCGTGCTCCCGCCCGCGCGCCATCGTGTGCAGGAACCACGTTGAACACGCCTGCTGGCAACCCAACGCTCTCGGAGATCTGCGCGATCGCGAGCGTGCCGAGTGGCGTCTGATGCGCTGGCTTGGCAACGACCGTGCACCCGGCGGCGAGCGCTGCGCCGAGCTTGCGCGCTAGCATCGCGTACGGAAAGTTCCACGGCGTGATCACACCGCATGGACCGACGGGCTCGCGGACTGCCATCAGCAGCTGGTCACGATTGTTCGCGGGAATCGTCTCGCCGTAGATGCGCTCCGCCTCGCCGGCGAACCAGGCCAGAAAGCTGGCCGCGTACCGCACCTCACCGATCGACTCCTTTAGCGGCTTGCCGTTCTCGCGCGTACACAGCTCGCCGAGCCGCTGCTCGTCGGCAAGCATGCGCTCGCCGATCTGCCGTAGCAATTTGCCACGCTCGGGGCCGGGCACGCGACGCCACGTGGTGAACGCACGTGCGGAAGCCGAAACCGCCAAATCGATCAAGGTGTCATCAGAGTCCGTGACCTCCGCGACAAGTGCGTTGTCGTACGGGTCCCGGACCTCGAACCGCTTGGAGCCAGGATGCCAGGCACCGTCGACGAATGCATCGCGAGCAATGTCCATGCGCGATCCTTACCCTGGTATAGAGGTGCCCACATGTCGGATCGTGGCCGTGTCGTCCTGATCTTTCTGGTCGTCGGCCTGCTGGCTGGTGGCGGTGGGTACTACTTCTTCAAGATCTACCAACCAGCGCAGGCTCTGAAGAATGCGCAGGCCGAGATCTCCGGATGGGAGGCGCGGTTCCAGAGCGCGCGCGAGTGCCTGCTCGGCAAGGTGCCTGCGTCATCGCGCACCAGCGAAGCGCTCGCGATTCGCGAGATGGATCCCGATCCGTGGGAGCGCGGTAAATGCACGCCACTGATCAGCAAGCTGTCACGTGGTGACGCGCCCGAGAGCGGGATTCCCGTGGTGGAGGAGGCGTGGGGCGCGCTCGAGAAAAGTATCTCGAAGGCCGCTTTCGCGTTCGCACGCCACGTCAGCGAATCGACCACAATGAAGGAGGATCCGCTCCCGGCCGCGCTCGACGAGCTCGATTCGTCACGCCGTGCACTGCGAACGGCGGCGAAGATGGTGCCGTCGGAGGCCAAGGGGGCGCCGCTCGCCGCCGCACAGGTCCTGCCACTGACCGATGGTGGCGATGCCCTGACGAACCTGACCATCGACACGATTCCATCCGCCCACGGGCTCGTCCTGTTCGGCCGCACGGAGGCACGCACCGTACAGCTCGTGCTCACGCCGGGCGGTGCTCCGCAGATTCACCGTGTCGGCCCGGGCGCGATCCGCTCGGTTCCCGATATGACGTGGGGGGCCACGGCGACGAGCGAAGGCCAGCTCCTGGCCGGTGCGTTCGACGCCGAGGGAGCGATCGCGACACCGACGCCGCTCGCGCTACCGACGCCAACGATCGCAGCCGTCGCTGGCACGCTGCAAGATGGCGTGCTCGTCTACGGCAACAACGAATCGTTGGTGATCGCGCGCGCCAAGGCCGGGACGATCACCGCGTCGCCGCCGGTGAAGATCACGGTCGCGCAGGCCGGCATCGACGTCGACGGGCGCGTGGCCCTGATCTGGGGTGACGCGACCGCGACGAAGGGACAGATCCTCAAGGCAGGCGGCGCGGACGAGCCGGTCGTCGAGCTCCCGCCGTCGATCGGTCAGCTGTGCCTCACCGCAGATCGCGCGTGGACGCAGACGTTCGACACCGCGATCTCGTTCGGCGGCGGTCGTCCCACGTTCAAGAAGCCGCTGAACCTCCGCCTGCAGGGCTGTACCGCCGAGGCCGCGCTCTTCCACGACCGCAACCACCCCGACACGCTCATGATCTGCAGCGATGACTGCCGCACCACGAAGATTCCGGCGACCGCACCGCAGTTCGCGACCACGACCGTCGTCGGCGGAAAGCTGATCTCGATCGCGTCGCACGGCGGCGTGCTCGGCGTGTGGCGCGAGGGTGCTGCTCCGGTGTTTTACGCGCTACCCGAGGCGGCAACGCCGGTGCTCGCGCACGAGTGGCCTGCGATGGCGCTCACCGACGGCAAGGTCCTCGATGTGCTCGCGCGCGGCGCGAAGTCATTCGTCGTGATCCGCGTCCCCGCCACGTAGTCACTTCGTCGCGTGCAGTCGGCGCGCTAGATCGCGCGTCTCGATCAGGTTGTCCTCGATGGAGCAGTACGTCCACGCACCGTAGCGACCGACCGAGTAGACGCCTTGTGACGCCAGCAACTCGCGCAGGCGCGTGGTCTCTGCGATCGAATCCTTCGTGATGTGGCAGTACGCGGGGTCGAGCACGACGTGGTGCTCGGACACCAGCTGATGATCGGTGACGATGCCCTCCTTGCGCAGATCAGCGAGGACACGCTCGCGCAGCCCCGGCACATCGATCGACGCACCGTCTGCCGCACCGATCTCGACGTACAGGCTCATGCGATCGCCGTCGAGGATGTTGTCGTACCAGCCGACCCGGTAGAACGAGATAGCTGGATCGGGGAAGTACATCCAGTGAATGTCGCGCGGGCCCTTGCGGTCGAAGCCGAGATTGAACACGAGCACCTGGTTCGAAGTGAACACGCTCGCGTCGTGATGCAGCCCGCAGATCTTCGCGAGCGACCGCAGCGACGCAGAGCTCACGATGCGCTCGAACTGGATCACCCGCTTCGGCGTGCGTGCGATGCGGGACGCGAGATCAATCGATACGACCGGTTCGCCACACACGACGCTGCCGGACGGCAGGTCGCGCTGCAATGCATGGATGTACTGGATCGCGCCGCCCGCCGGATACGTGAACGTGGCGTTGTACCCGTGCTTCTTCGCGTGGCCGGGACGGAAGTTCGCGATGATGTCGCTGATCTCGACATGCGGGAAGAAGCGGCCCATCGCCTCGACATCGAGGCTGTCGAGGTTCGTGGCGTAGAGCTTCTCGTTGTAGGGACGCAGGAACTTGTCGGTGATGGCCGCGCCGAGACGGCGATACAGCATCTCGCCGAACGAGTGCGGTGGCTCGTCGCTGTGCGGGCGGAAGAACAGCGCGACGAGACACTCGAGGAATTCGTCGGTGGGCAGCTGGTGGATGTGAAGCTGGAACGGGAAGTCGATATCGCGACCGGCGTAGCGGATCTTCGCGCGCCGCACGATGGTGCGGACGTCCTGACCGGGCATCCGGTCGCGCAGCCACTGCTCGATCGACGCGTCCTTGAAGTGGAAGAAGTGCCCCGAGTAGTCCCAGACAAAGCCATCCTGGACGATCGTCTTGCAGTACCCGCCGACCTCCGCGTCCGCCTCGCACACGAGAACGCGCGCATCGGGCTGCAGCTCGCGCCACCAGTTCGCGAACCCGAGCCCGCTGACACCGGCGCCGATCACGAGCCAGTCGACGGACTCCGGGTCGGCCACTAACCAAGCCTCTCGAGCTCGTTATGAAAGATGCGACGCGCGATCGCGATCGCGCAACCGTACGTGCTCTCCACACCGAAATACGACAGCGACTTCGACAGCAGGCTCTGCCGCCGCGAGTACGGCGTATCCGACGCGTAATGGATCACGCCGAGCTCGAACTGCTTCTGATCGACGAGCGACACGATCTCGTTGCTCGGATACCGCCGCGGCTCCACCGCCTCGTACGCCGCCGACAGATACGGCCCCGCCTCCATCTCCATCACCGTGTAGCCCTCGCGATAGAACACGTCCATGTACTCGCGGTTCTGCAAGAACGCGGAGCGCACCGTGAGCGCCTTCTGGTTATCGAGCACGGTGCCGTGCTGCATGAACGGCTGCACGTCGCTCGCGCGCAAGGCGTTGTTGATCAGGTACGTGTTCCGCGAGTGCTCGTCGTGAATGATCTTGCTGATCATCACGTCCCCGACGCGACCGTTCAGTGTCGCGGCCTTGCCCATGATGTAGACGCCCCGCAGCTCGTCGACGCCGAGCGCCACGACCGTCAGGTGGTGATACGCCGCCATGCCAAGCGGGTAATCGATGTTGACGATGATCGCCTTGCTCTCCTTGAGGCGCTCGATGCCGGGCACGCGCACCCGCGGATCGAGATTGTCGACCTCGAGCTGGGACAGATCGATGATCTGCGCGTCGACGTCGATCTTGCCCGGCGACATGATCGTGCGCAGGCCACCCTTGGTGTCGAACAGCTGCACGGCCTCCATGCGGCTGGCGTTGCCAGGCTCGTGAATGAACGCGCGCAGCGAGTAGTAGAGGATCGCGATGGCATCAGCTTCGTGGCCCGCAGCGATCGCCTCGTCGTAACGCGGCGCGAGATCTTCGAAGTTGCGGCGGCGCAGGAACGCCACGATCTCCTCGCTGTGGGCACGCGCGTATCCGCCCAATAGATTTGCGAGCGAGTGGCTGTTCGACGACACGAAGTAGATCGGCCGGCTCTGCGGAACCGCGTGCGCGAGTGCCTGCCACCACCGCAGCGCCGAGCGTTGGTATTCGCGGAAAGCGCCGTCGAGGAGGCGCACGAACACGTCGCAGTCGTGCGCGATCATCTCGCGCAGGATCTCCTCCGAGTTGCCGCCGAGCCCGCCCCGCAACCGGGCGATGCCTGCTTCATCAGTGCCGAGTGCAGCCGCAAGCGCTCCATCGTTGCCGACGTCGGCATCCGTGATGTGGCCCGAGAGCAGTCGCTCGCGCAGCTTGTTCCACTCGATCTGGTATGCGGTCACGATCGGAACGAGGTCGTCGATGTCCGAGCCACTCGCGACGAAGACAGCGAGCGTCTGCGCGCCGTCCCAGCGCAGCGGGCGCCTGCGGCCACGCGTGCGGACCACCTGCCAGCGCTCGATCGGGAAACCCGCGCCCCGGAACTGGGTCGGCGACTGCCCGAGGACGATGCGGCGGACCTTGCACATGCAGTCCGGGAGTCGAGCGGCACTGTAGGCAAAAGCGGCCAGATCCGGCTCCGGCTTCTCCGCCCCCAGGTGCAAGCTCGAACGTGAGAACAGATGCGATTCCTCGAACGCTCTCACCCGGACGTCGCCACTCGACCGAAGTAGCGAGTAATACGTCCGTATATAGAGGTCGATTTCGTCGCTGGTGGCACGCGGGGGCTGACGATCCATCGCCCCCCGAAGGTAGATCACCTTGGCCTCTCAGGTGCTTTTACTGGCGCCCGGTTAGTGCTAACCAATGGCCCTAGAGCGGGTTTCGCTAGAAGGACACTGTGAGCAAGGAAGAGCTAGTACATCTCGACGGCGAGGTCATCTTGATCGCGAAGGGCGGCAACTTTCGCGTCAAGCTCGACAGCAATGGCCACGAGGTGCTCGCGAAGCTCGCCGGCAAGGTTCGTCGCCACCGCATCCGCGTCGTCCTCGGGGACCGCGTGACCGTTGCCGTGTCGCCGTACGACCCGACCCGCGGCTTCATCGTCTACCGGCAGCGCTAGCGGACCGACCCACGTCGGTCCCGCGAGAGATCCCGCCCGGCCGCTGCTAGACTCCGGGGGACATGGCGGAGACCCCACTCTACGTAGGGATCGATCTCGGTACGACCAACAGCGCCGCTGCCGTCTTTGATGGCGAGCGCGTCTCGGTCGTCCGCAACGCGCAGGGCGCGACGGTCACGCCGTCGGTCGTGCGAATCGACAAGCAGAATCGCGTGACGGTCGGAACCCGCGCCCGCCGCTTCATCGAACAGGATCCCGCAAACACGGCCGCCGAGTTCAAGCGCCTGATGGGCACGAACAAGGCGATCGAGTTCCCCGCCGCCTCGACCTCGAGGAAGCCCGAGGAGCTGAGCGCCGAGGTCCTCAAGGCACTCCGCCAGGACATCAACGATCAGCTCGGCACACCGATCGAGCGCGCCGTGATCTCGGTCCCCGCCCTGTTCGAGCTGCCGCAGAGCTCGGCGACCAGCGAGGCCGCACGACTCGCCGGCTTCACCCGCGTCGAGCTCCTGCAGGAACCGATCGCATCCGCACTCGCCGCTGGTTGGCGCGCCGATGGCGACGGCGCGGGCACGTGGCTCGTGTTCGACTTCGGTGGCGGCACATTCGACGCATCGCTGCTCGAGACGCGCGACGGCTTGCTGCGGGTCGTCGGTCACGACGGCGATAACTTCCTCGGCGGCCGCGACTTCGACTGGCGGATCACCGAGCACCTCGCCGCGCAGCTCAGCGTGGTGCCGCAGCGCAAGAACCCCGACCACGCGTCGGCACTGCGTGCCCTGCGCCTCGCCGCCGAGGATGCGAAGATCGAGCTATCGCGCAACGAGAAGGCGCAGGTCACACTCGCGCAGCCGATCGTGATCGACGGCAAGGATGTCGATGTCGACCTCGAGCTGACGCGCGCGACCGTCGAGAGCCTGTGCGCTCCCCTGGTCGACCGTGCCCTCGATGTTTGCGTGCGGCTGCTCACCGCGAACGGCCTTGGCCCCGGGCGCCTCGCGCGT
>JAYVWH010000842.1:0-2864 GCA_043786265.1 Kofleriaceae bacterium
GCTGGGGCGCTACGGCCGCGCCGCACAGGCGACCGGGTTTGCGATCGATCTCGAAGCGGTCGCGCAGGCACAGCGAGCTTTGGGCGTCGCCGCCCCCGCCGCCACACCCGGCATCGCACTCGCCGGTGACGCCCGCACGCTGGCGGGAGCGCTGCGTGCAGCGGGCATTCGCGTGGTGACGCAGCTTCTGACGCCACCGAGCTGGGATGCGTGGCTTCGCGGGGCGGGCCTCGACGCCGTGCTGGTAGGTGATCAGCTGATCCGGTCGGATGGCACCGTGCAATCCGCCCCGCGAGAAGCGGTGCGCGAGGGCGACATCAAGCCGCTGATCGCGCTATTAAAGTCGACGTAGATGTCGGTCGTCATCGTCGTTGGTGCCCAGTGGGGTGATGAGGGGAAGGGGAAGGTCGTAGACCTGTTCACGGAGCGCGCCGACACGGTCGTGCGCTACGGCGGCGGCGCGAATGCCGGCCACACGCTCGTGATCGACGGCAAGAAGCTCGTCACTCACCTCGTGCCGAGCGGCGTCTGTCATCCGGGCAAGGCCTGCGTGCTCGGCGACGGTATGGTGATCGATCCGCACACGCTGCTCGAGGAGATCGCGGACTGCCAGACCCGCGGCCTGCTCATGCGCGGTGAGCTGCTGATCGGCCTCGGCGCCCACGTGATCCTGCCGTACCACAAGCTCATCGACGGCCTGCGCGAGGACCACAGCGCCAAGCGGGGTAAGGCGATCGGCACCACACGCCGCGGCATCGGCCCGGCGTACGAGATGAAGGCCGCGCGTCGAGGCGTGCGCATGCGCGACTTGCTGCGCCCCGAGCGGCTGCGTGCGCAGGTCGCGTCGAACCTCGACGACCTTGCGCCCGTGATCGAGCACCTTGGCGGCACCGTGCCGTCCAAGCTCGAGATCGATCGCTGGATCGACGAGGCGCTCGTCGCCGGCGAGAAGCTGCGGACTCACACTGGTGATGCGGGCCGCCACGTGGCGACCGCGATCAAGGAAGGCCGCCAGGTCCTGTTCGAGGGCGCGCAGGGCTGCCTCCTCGATCTCGATCACGGCACGTATCCGTATGTGACCTCGTCGTCGACGATCGCCGCCGGCGCCTGCCAGAGCGCCGGCATTGGTCCGACCCAGATCGATCACGTCGTCGGCATCACGAAGGCCTACGCGACTCGCGTCGGCGAGGGGCCGTTCCCCACCGAGCTGCACGGCGACGAGGGCGAACGCCTGCGCAAGGCGGGTGGCGAGTATGGCGCGACGACAGGGCGGCCGCGTCGCTGCGGTTGGCTCGATCTCCCGGCGCTGCGGATGGGCGTGCGGCTGTCCGGAATGCAGTCGCTCGCGCTGACCAAGCTCGACGTGCTCGCCGGCCTACCCGAGGTCACCGTGTGCACGGCCTACAAGCTCGATGGCAAGGAGCTCGACGAGCCGCCGACGGATCCCGAGGATCTGTCGCGCGCCGAGCCGGTCTATCAACGCCTGCCGGGCTGGGACAAGCTCCCGAGCGTCGCGCACCACATCGAAGACCTGCCACCGACGGCGCGGAAGTACGTTCAGACCATCTCGGAGATGGCAGGCGTCCCGTTCTGCCTGGTTTCCGTCGGTCCCGACCGCAACGAGACCATTCGGCTCGTCGATCCGTTCGAGACTTGATCCTTCCTGGCCCGGGTTCGGGCAAGTCAGTGAATTGTTTGATACGATCTTTTCGCCAAGCGGGTGGTTCACTTGGGGGTCGTAGTCAGTGAACCGGTCGCTTCTTTCTACCGGCAGGGATACCCATGAAGATCGTATGTGACTCTTGCCAGGCCAAGTACTCGATCTCGGACGATAAGGTCCAAGGCAAGGTCTTCAAGATTCGCTGCAAAAAATGCAGCAACATCATCGTCGTCCGCGGTGGTGCGGGTGCGCAGGAAGCTGCGCCCGTTCCGCAGGAAAAGGACACGCGCGTCTACGACTACGGCTATGAAGGCGGTGGTGGTGGTGGTGGAGGCGAGGCGGCTGGCGATGCTGTATGGCACCTCGTCATCAACCAAGATCAAATCGGCCCGCTGACGGTCGCCGAGGTCGAGCAGAAGTTCGCAGCCGGTGAAGTCGATGCAGAGACCTTCACCTGGCGCGAAGGCTTTGCCGACTGGCTGCCGCTCGCGCAGGTCGATGTGTTCGCGAGTCTCGCAGGAGCGGGCGCGACCACCTCGGCAAGCCCTGGTGGCGCGGACGCGGTCGCGAACATGTTCGGAACGAGCACGGCGGCCGACGATATCGGCACGACGCGCAGCGATCCGGGCGATCTGTTCGCGGCGGCCTCGGGCGGCGCAAGCTCCCGTGGACGAGACGATGACGATGGCGACCTGTTCGGCAGCAAGCCGGCGGCAGCCGCGTCGTCTTCGGCGGCGAGCTCCAAGCTCAAGGGCGAGCGTAACGAGAACTCGGTGCTGTTCTCGCTCAACAACCTCGCGCAGCTCGCGAGCGATACGCCGCGTCAGTCGTCGTCATCCTCTTCGTCGTCCGGCAGTGCGCCGGCGGGGCACGCAACGGGTTCGGCCGGCGGCGAAGGCTCGGGTCTGATCGACATTCGCTCGATGGCGAACGCGTACATGGGCGGCGGCGGTGGCGCGTCGGTCGGTAAGGCGGCCGCGGCCTCGTCGGGGATCGGCTCGGTCGATGACCTTCCGGTGTTCGGCGGTGGCGGCTTCTCGGAGCCTGCCGTGATCATGCCGGTCGCATCGCGCGGCGGTGGCAACAACAAGATGCTGTTCCTGATGATCGGTGCGGTCGGCCTGCTGGCCCTCGTTGCGATCATCATGGTGGTCTTCCTGCTCAAGGGCGACAAGAAGCCGGCGCAGCAAGTCGCGTCGGCGGG
>JAYVWH010000843.1:0-4901 GCA_043786265.1 Kofleriaceae bacterium
GCGCGAGCTGTTCTACTGGGTGGCGATCCTCTTCACGTTTGCACTGGGCACCGCGACGGGAGATCTGTACGCAGAGCGGCTCGGCCTCGGATACCTTACGACCGGGCTCATCGTCCTGGGAGTCATCGTCGCGGCGGGGGTCGCGTGGCGACTCGGGCTGGACGCGGTACTGGCGTTCTGGATTGCTTATATCTTGACGCGCCCGCTCGGCGCATCGCTCGGCGACTACCTCTCACAGCCGCGATCGAGCGGCGGTCTGGGTCTCGGTGCCACACTGACGAGCGCGATATTCCTCGCTGCCATTCTCGCGGTGGTCGCCTACCTGTCATTTACCCATCGGGATTTTGTCGAGGAGCCGCCGAAGCCAACGGCCACTCCGAAGAAGGGACGCCCGGTCGTCTGGCAAAGCGTCGTGGTGGTGGCGCTGCTGCTAATCGCCGGCGTGGGAGGCTACAAGTTGCGCCGTGATCAACTGCAGAAGCAGGCGGCCGCTGGAGCTTCGGCGGCTCGACCGCTAGGGGACTTGGCGTCGTTCAAGCAGCTCGCGCAGGAGATGCTCGACCGGGTTCACTCCGGTGACATGACCGGTGCGACTTCGAAGGCCGCCGATCTCGAGCGAGCATGGGACGACGCGCAGGCGGTCATGCAGGCGATGGATTCAGCGAAGTGGACGGTGATGGACGGTGCAATCGACAAGGTTCTGACGAGCATCCGCTCCCCGAGCTCGAATGCGACCGAGCGCGGTGCTGCACTGGTAGCACTGCTTGCCGTGATCGGTAAGCTCGACGAGCTCGGGAGCCAGACCATTACCAAGCCGAGCGACCGTAGCGAAGCACCGTCGAGCGCTGCGGTCGCGAACGACAACGCGCCGCCATCGAAGCCGCCGGTTTCTGTTTCGCCAGACCGACCGCTGGGAGACCTGTTTTCTCGTGCTGTTCATCGAGCGTTCATCCAGGCCCGCTAGCTTGCAGCCACAAAGGATGAGGTGATTCAGATGTCGAAGACATGGCTCGCGTACTCCGTCTTGACGCTGTCCCTGCTCGCCGGGGCGCCACTGCACGCCGATCCGGCTAAAAAACTTGCGGCGGCCTGCCCGCCGGCCGTGACGGACACGATCGCGAAGACGTTCCCGAAGTCCAAAATCAGGAAGTGCAAGGCGGAGCACGAGCACGGTCGCGATCAATTCGAGGTCAAGCTCATCAAGGGCGACGGCGCGAAGGCCGAGGTCGATGTCGCTCCGGACGGAAAAATTCTTCAGATCGAGGAGAAGGTTTCCGTCGACAAGCTGCCATCTCCCGTCGTGAAAGCGTTCTCGGCAAAGTATCCGAAGGCGAAGGTCGACGCGGCCGAGAAGCAGACGCCCGCGGAGGGTGCAGCGAGCTACGAGCTCGCGTTCGCGACCGGCAGCGGCCGCAAAGAGGCCACGTTCACCGAAGATGGCACGTTCGTGGAGGAGGAGTAGTAGGTAGCGCTACGCTCTGTCGGTGGAGAACTGATGCGAGTGCTCGTCGTCGAAGATTACCAGCTGTTGCGCGAATCGCTCGCCTCGGGCTTGAAGCAGCTCGGCTACGCCGTTGATGCGACCGGTGATGGAGTCGACGGCCTGTGGTACGCGGAGAATCATCCGTACGATGTCGTGATCCTGGACCTGATGTTGCCGAAGCTCGGCGGCCTCGAGTTGCTCCAACGGGTTCGCGCCGCAGGAAACACGGTCCCGGTGCTCGTGCTGACGGCCAAGGACTCGATCGAGGATCGCGTCAAAGGGCTCGACCACGGCGCGGACGACTATCTGGTGAAGCCGTTCGCGTTCGACGAGCTCGCAGCCCGCGTGCGGGCACTCGTACGTCGCCGTTACGATCGTGACGTGGCGTTGATCCGGGTCGGCGATCTGGAGATCGACACGCGCAAGCGCTCCGTACGAAGAGCGCAGCAGATCGTGCCCCTGTCCGCCCGCGAATACGCGTTGCTCGAATACCTCGCGAGCCGCGCCGGCCACGTCGTCACGAGGACCGAGATCTGGGACCACGTCTACGATGCGGCCGATGAACCGTGGAGTAACGTACTCGACGTTCACATCAGCCATCTTCGGCGCAAGATCGATCATGGCCACGAGCTCAAGCTGATCCATACCCGGCGCGGCCTGGGGTACGTACTGGGCGAGCACGGGGACGAGTGAGCGCCGCTTGGTCGTTACGTTCGCGGCTCACGGGTACCGTGCTGATCACGGTCGGTGCGGTGCTCGTCGCGCTCGCCGTGATCCTGTATGCCGCGGTTCGAAGCACCGCATGGCGGCAACATGATGAGGCCTTGCGCGCTCGTGCGCAGGCCCTCGCCGCGATCGCGGAGCACGACGATGACGGCTACGAGATGTCGCTTCCACCCGAGCCCGCGGGGCAGTCCGCCTCGTACATCGAAGTATGGACGCTAGCCGGTGCGGTGCTCGCCCGGTCTACCTCGCTGGGGAGCGCCGATCTCCCGAGGACAGCGGGCGCGCTGGGCGCGGTGTTCTCGGACATCACGTTGCCGGATGGACGCGCTGGACGCATGGTCGTCTTACACTTTCTGCCCCGCGACGAAGCGAGGAACGCGCGAGCGGAGCCACTCGTCCTCGTGCTAGCGGAGGGTACCGAAGCAGTCGACACGGCCGTCGCGGCGTTGCGGGCTTGGTTCCTGGTGCTCGGACTGGCTGCACTCGGCGCGATCGCGCTCGTCACCGCATGGTCACTCGGCCGCGGGCTTCGACCGTTGACCGAGCTGGCGGCGCAGCTCGAGGAGATCGATGACCGCCGACTCACGACGCGCGTTCCCTCTGATGGACAGCCGGCCGAGCTGGAGGTCCCGATTCGCAAGCTCAACGAGTTGCTTGCAAGACTACAGTCGTCGTTCACGCGAGAGCGCCAGTTCACGGGCGACGTGAGCCACGAGCTCCGGACGCCCCTCGCCGGGCTGCGCACACTACTCGAGGTGACCACGCTCGCGGATCGGTCCGCACCGGAGTATGCGGTGGCGATCGGAAGCGCACTCGCAGTGGTCAAGCAGCTCGGGATCCTCGTGGAGAATCTAATGTCGCTCGCTCGCCTCGACGCGGGCCAGCTGGCGATCGAGATCGAGGACGTCGGGTTGCATGGACTCGTGAACGAATGCTGGAAGCCGCACGCAGCGCTGGCCAGTTCGCGTTCCCTCCGGTTCTCGAGCTCGGTGTCAGCCGAGGCAATCGTCCGGACCGATCGCGAGAAGCTCAGGATCGTCCTGGCGAACCTGCTCGCGAACGCGGCCGAATACACCGACGCAGGTGGTTGGATCGAGGTCAACGAAATTCCCGGTGGCGTCCTGGAGGTGGCTGACAGTGGGCCGGAGATCCCCGCCGACCAGATCGAACGTGTGTTCGATCGCTTGTGGCGTGGTGACATCGCCCGTTCGGGAACCGGGGTTCATTGCGGGATCGGGTTGTCACTCGCTCGGGCCCTCTGCGAGTCCCTCTCGTTGTCGCTGACCGTCGTGTCGACGCCCCATCGGGTGGCGTTTCGGCTCGTCGGAGCCAACCGTTGAAGATTACGAAACGATCGACTTTCTTTGGATGAGCGGTTCAAAGTTCCAAGGAATCGCCGCTGTCCGGGCACTCATGCCCGTTACCAAACAACGTTACCCAACAATAATGAGGCTCCGCATGAACACGAGCTCGGTCAAGGTCGCACTTCTTCCCGCCCTCCTCCTCGCGGCCTGTAGCTCGGCGCCGCCGCAGGTGGTCACCGGCCGCGTCGATGCCACGACGTTCCCGTATGCCGTGGACACGGTGAGCGCGGTCCGCGTGGGCACGACCGTCGCCTCGTCGCCGATAGCGGGTGATGGATCGTTCTCGATCGCAATTCCGGTAGGTAGCCGTTACCGGCTCGAGTTTGCCGCCAGCGGCGGCCGCGCCGGACTCGTCTTCCCGCGCACGCTCGGCACGCTCGACACCACGTTCGACGTGCGTGGTCACCAAGCCGCGTTCGATCTCGGTGCAGTCCGGTTCCTCGGGGATCCGGCGTCGCATACGTACAAGACGGTACCGGCGGCAGCGGATGGCGCTGACGGCGAATGCGAGAACGGGATCGACCGCTCCACCGGCGCGGTCTGCGTCGATGACGAAGAGGATGGCGGATCCTGCGAGGCGTCCGATGGTGGCGTCGACTGCCAAGACGGCATCGATCCGGCGACTGGTCAGGAATGCGATGGCGGGCCGGCCGCGAATCAAGACGACGGCACCGAGGCTGACGGCGAGGATCCGACCGACGATGCACCGACCGAAGGCGCGGTGGCGGACAAGAACCTCCCCTCGGCGATCGGCTGTGGTGAGGGCGAGGAAGGAAGCGACGACTAGGCACCTCATGCGTTGCATCGTCATCGGGCTGATCATGTTCGCCGGACTCACAAAGCAGGCGCAGGCGTCGTGTACGCCCACGGTGCGGGTGCTTGGCCCCGATGACATCGTCGCGACGATCGCGCGAACACTGGTAGAGCGCGGCATCGCGACCGAGGCGGTCGATGGATGTCCGGTCGTACGCGTGACCGTCACGCCTACCCCGACAGGACTCTCCGTGACGATCGCGGACCCGTATGGCCGTGTGCACGATCATCTCGTCGTGGATTCGGACGTCGCAGCGACGCTGATCGAGTCGTGGGCCGACCCCGACCGGGAGGCGCCCTTGCTCGAAGCACGCGATTGGGCGCCAAGGCAATCGACGCAATTTGCGGTTGTCGACATCGATAGCGAAGCACCGACCGCGCTCGTCGCCCACGCCACCGAACCGGTCCGAACGCTGAGCGGTACCCTGGCTTTCGAGACCTCGCTTGGGAGCGACGGCTCGTCTTGGTGGGGCGCAGCCGCGGCAACGTGCGTGCGCCTTGGTCGGATCTGCGCG
>JAYVWH010000844.1:0-6333 GCA_043786265.1 Kofleriaceae bacterium
TCGACACCCGCCCAGATCGCGGAGGCCACGCGAGCCTCCGAGCGACGCCGCGCTTCACACGCCGACGAGCTGGCGAAGCTGCGTCGAGTGATCGTTCACGCGTTCCCCGCGCGGGGTCCCCGCGTCGTCGTGCTCCTGGATGTCGAGCAGCGCGAGCTGACGACCTTGTTCGAGGACAAGCTCCCGACCATCGGCGAACGGTTGCGTGCCTACGACATGCTGTGCGGCGTCGACATCCGCGCGACGCTTCGCGAGCTGGCGATCGACGCGAGCGAACTTCGTCTCGCCGAGCTGGGCCCGCCACAGAAGTCGATGACGCTCAACAAGTCCGGCCGCACGTTGAAGATCACCACCGCGATGCTGATCCAAGGATCATGCGGGATCAGCCGCCCGCTCGGCGACGAGGGCAAGCTCCGCGAGTACCTCGCGAAAAGTCAGCTCACGCAGCTCCAGCGGCGCCTCGAAGCAGACGCCAAGGCGATCTTCGCGCTGTACCAGTACGGCAGGTTGCACGGGTGCGTGCGCTTGCGCTGGGGCTTCCTCGACGAGATTCTCCCCGCGCCGTGGTGCCACCGCGACGAGCCCGTGCTCCATCACCTGCTGCGCGAGGCACACGCCCTGTCGATGGGTATCGTCGCGGTGGTCGCCTCCGCGCCCGGGTGGGACGATCCGTGGTCACGCGCGCGCCGGCTCGACGTCGTCCAGGGCGCACACGAATACGACTTGATGCTGCGCGATGAGAACGGGGCGTTCGTCGAAGATCGCGACGTCCAGCTCGCGAGGCTCGAAGCCGTCGTCCATTGACGCATCGGTGCGCTTTCTCGCTCGATCTCGTCGGCAAGATCGGCAGACCCTTGCCGACGAGGCTCTCGTGACATCGGCCTCCAACGGGCATTCGAAGAGTTACGGTCCACACGGAGCAAGTGGACGAGGACGCAACCTATGTGACGGAGCCTTCTTCTGATCGTGGATCGCAAGATGAGCCGACGGATCACGTGCACCTGTCTGGCTAGTGCAGGCGCGACGTGACTCAGACCCGGGCCGGAGCTCCTGGAGCTTGAAGATCTCACGACCGACTCGCTGGTACTGGATCATCAGCGCGGCTGTGGTCGACGACGAACTCCCCGGAAGTCGGGTAACGCGAGCTCGTTGCCGAGCACCTCGCGGAAATGCGCATATGTGCTCGGCCAGCCGGCATAACGGGCACGACTCATCTCTACGGCATTGAGCCGGACACAGATCGCGACGACGAAGTCCCACGCGTAAAAGTCCTCCGCGCGTGGCGGCTCGTCGGAACAGTAGACGGCGACCCGATGGATAGTTGCTTCGTAGGCACAGGCACTCCTCCCGGAGCGCCCTCAAGCACCATCCCCATCGCGGCGTCAGGACCGCGCGTTCACGATCCCGCTGTCGAGCGAGTGTCTAAAAATTCTCCAGCGCCGCCGGCGGGAGAACCGCGAGCTGTTTCTGGACGGCGACGGAGGCTGGGTGTTTCCGACACGTGCGATCAAGGAGCTGCCGTGCCATCACTGCGCCGATCTAGGGGTCGCCAAGCAACACACGCCGGGCGCGGTGATTCACCTGGTCGAGGGCAAGCAGCAGAACGTCCTCGAGAAGAACAAGCCTGCGGTGAACATCATCCCCACGCCGCACCGGCTCCGCGATACGTACACGACAGCCCTGGTCGAGGTCGGCGGCGTTTCGTCGTTCGTGATCTACGTGCTGACGAACCATCGCCCGCCGCGCGGCAGCGTGACCGCGGGATACATCGACATCTCGATGGAGCACCTCGCCGAGTGTCAGGAGCGGGTGAGCCGCTTCCTCATGGATCGCATCAAGGGGAAGCCGACGCCGAAGAAGTCCAAGAAGCGGACGTCGCACCTCGCGGTGGTGGCTTGAGCGATCGTCGTGTCCCGAACGTTGGAGCGAGATCTCTCCGTCGACATTCAGGTGTGGACACGTTGCGGCCCATTCCGATCGTGGTGAGACTGACGCGTCCTTCATTGAAACGAGCGTTGAGAAATGGCTGAGGCGGCAAATCTTGCGGTGATCGGTGCGGGGCCGAAGGCCGCTGCTGTCGCAGCGCGCATCGCGGCAATCCACGTCTGGCGAGCTGAGAACCCGACGCAGGCCGCGACTCTTCGTCCGCCACCTCGCCTTCATATCTTCGAACGCAGCTCGCGCGCGGGTGCGCACTGGTACGGGGACGACGGCTACACGGATGGGTTGCAAGAGATCTGCACGTCACCCGAATTTGATCTCGTGTTCCCGGCGACCTCGCAACTGGGCGCGACGGTGGATCTCACTCCCTTCAAGTGGCAGACGTACCTCGCCACGCTCGGGATCGCGGTGACGAATCCGACGCACCGCCAGTTTGCGGAATATGTCGGCTGGGCGCTCGACCTCGCGGCGAGTCTCGCCAACGGCGAGATCACGCTGCATAGAAACACAGAGGTCACCAAGCTTCGTCGGGATGGCACGCGCTGGGCCGTGGACGTTCCGGTCGAGACCGAGCCGGGTCCCGACGTTTCATTGCGCTTCGATGGCGTCGTGATCACGTCGCCCGGCCCGGCGCAGTCACGATTCCATGTCGATCCCGCCGTGAAGCCAAGAGTCACCGATGCCCAGGCCTACTGGTCGCAGCATCGAGCTCAGGTTCACCAGAGCGTCGCCTCCGGCAATCGGGTTGCGGTGATCGGTGCCGGTGGAGCCGCCGCAGCGATCTGCGTTGACGTGCTTGGCACCCTCACCAGCGCGACACCAGATCCCGGTGGCATCGTGCTCGTAGCTCCACAGGCGACTCTGTTCACACGAGGAGAGACGACGTTCGAGACGCAGATCCTCACGGATGCCGACGCCTGGACCGAATTGCCGCGCGAGGCTCGTCGGCAGGTCGCAGATCACCTCCTGTCGGGTGTCGTGTTTCGGCGTGTCCTCGAGAAACTCGAGGACCTCGACTATCTACCCTCGTTCTTCGTTGGCCGTGCCATCGCCGCGGTGGCGAACGATCGGGGAAGTGTCGGGCTGTGGTGTCTCAGCCTCGACGATCGCACGACGCTCATCGAAGCTGATTGGGTCATCGATGCCAGCGGGTTCGATCCGCTGTGGTTCGTCGAGCTGCTTGACGAGCCCAGCCGCACGATCGTTCGCCGCCTTGGCGTGCCCGTGCTCGCCGAGCTCATCGACGCGAACTTGCGGCTGGCAGTCGCCGCCACCATGTTCGATGACGCCACCATCATCGAAACGCTGATCCCACTTGAGCCGGCACTTCACGTCCCATTTCTCGCAGGCGGTTCGCGACCGCCTGGACGTGCGAGCCTCCTGCAACTAGGCAGAGTTGCAGATGAAATCCTGCAGCCGTATCTACGTTGACATATATATATATACGTCGCACCTTAGAGACATGGCGATGGTTCTTCGAAGCATGTATCTCGACCCGAAGATCGATGCCGAGCTCGCTGCGCGGGCGGAGGACGAAGGGACGACGAAGGCGGACTTGATGCGTCGTTTTCTCGTCGAGGGTCTCAGCCGTCCGGCCACGATGTTCTCGGGGTACGCGACAGCGTCGGGCGCAAAGGACGCACGCAGCGCCGTTGCTCCGGCCGTGCCGATGGCGCGGGCGGCGCGCGGGGTTGCACCCGGCTCCCCTCCGGCCGTCCCATCGCGCCCGGCCCCGCGCGCGATGCAGCCGCCAGGTGCGCCGTCACGCTCCGCGCCGGCCGCAAAGAAAAAGGAAAAGGTCAGCACCTCGCGCTCGCGAAGAGACGCCCGGCCCTAGCGATCTCGTCGATCCGCGAACAACCGAGCGAGTTCGAGATCGACAAGCCGTGCATGATCGAAAGGTCGTCGAGCTGGCCGAGAGCCGATGTGGGCCCGACAACCCTTGGTCTGCATCGGAGTTATCGGCGTCGATCGCCGCATGCGGGTCTGCGCAAAGCAAACGCCGCATCGACCGGCGCGTCGATGGCGAGCGGTGGCGAGCGGTGTAGGTGCCGGCAACGGTTACGACACCGACGACAACTCGTCGAACTTCGTGCAGCAAGTCGTGCGCGTTCCGCAGAACTCGAGCTCGACACCCGAGCCGTAGTCTACAATCGGGGGATGGGCGGGAGAATCGTAGCGTTGGGCGTGCTCGTGGTGGCCGCGTGCGGCACCGATAGCGGTGTTCGTGGCGATGGTGGCGATGGTGACAAGGGCACGCTGACGTTTGGCATCACAGCCTTCAATGCCGGAGCCAACGCGGAGCGTCGGCGTCTCCCGATCGTCGCCGACGCGGCGGTCGCGCCGCACATGATCGATCCGGATACGTATCCGGTGAAGCGGCTCGTGGCGGGGCCGGCCGAGGAGCTGCTCTTGACGCTCCGACAGATCTCGGTGGAGTCGGCGTCGGGAGAGCATCTCCTTCTCTACGGGGAGTGGGATGGGTCCGGGCCCGGCGTCGACATCCCGCTGACGAGCGGCCCCGTCGACCTGGCAGCGGTGGGCCTGACCCTGAACGCGATCCCCACGGGCCACTATACCCGCGTCGACGTCGGATTCAGCGGTTCGGTGAAGGTGCGGGGATGCCTGACCAGGCTGTTCGCGGCCGAGGCCGCGGTGTCCGGCACCTTGGACGGGCAGACCTACACGACCGACACGCTCACCGCGGGAATGCATCGGTTCTGCACGATCGCGGCGAAGAGCCTCTTAAACTTCCTGCCCGCGCCACCGGGCACTCCGATCGGCTCGGACGCGGAGTACGAGGCGCAGGCGACTTCCGAGCTGGTCGAGGCCGCCATCGCAGGCGTTGGCGATCCGGCCACCACGACCGCCCAGCAGGTGCGCGATGCGCCCGCAGGGATCTCGTTCGCCCGCGACTTCGACGTCGGAATGGACGCGCCCACCAAGCTCACGCTGGTGATCGATCTGAACCGGATGCTCCGCTTCAATCCGAACACCGGCCTGCTTGGCGGTGCCCCAGACTTCCACGTGGCGCCGGGATTGCCATCCGGCACGTCCTATTTCTTCATCAGCGACTTCCAACAGAGCCTCGCGATCTTTGCAGGCGACCCGGGCTCGATCGAAGGCTACCAGCTGACCGGCGAGGTCTGCCAGACGAGCGACTGCGTGGCCGGGAGCCCGCCGGACGCGCTGGGGAAGGAGTGGATGACGCTCATCCGCAATCCAGACGGGACGATCGCCGGCGGCAGCATTCAGGCGGACGACATGGCCGGAGCGCTCTGGGGCGACGTGGTCCCGACCGGCGTGGTCACCGATGCCACCGGGACATTCACGATCCCGATCGGTCTTTATCGCGTCTCGGTCGTGACCAATGGAACGCTCGACGGCTTCCGCTTCAAGTCGGTCGGCGATCCAGAGGACTCGTGTACTGCGAGCCCGGTCCAGAACCAGGGGCCGGTGACCGGTCACGGCCCATTTCCGGTTTGGTACACCCGCCGGTTGTGAGGTCGAGGCCGCACACGCCTGCGTACGTCAGGAGCGGCTGTTGCAGATCGTAGAGGTCGCGTCCGGTGTTGCCGGATTCGTCGACAAACATGCTCGGCGGCATCGGATTTGTGTTTTCACACCGCCGACGGCCTAGAGTTCACTGCTGGTGACTAGTCGGCGACTAACGAACGTTGGCGACTAGCACCAGCGACCTAACTACATTTAATCTTGAGCGGGATAACGGATTCGAACCGTCGACCTTCAGCTTGGGAAGCTCCGGGTATTATTGGTTGCGAGTACTAAGGAGTCGGGATGGATTCCTCGCGTTCCGCGCAATATCCGACGACGATCTTGGTAATGTACCGCAGGGAACCTAGTCAAAGACGTACGGCGCGCGTTGACTAGATCTGTTGACTAATTGTTGACTAGAGACCCTCAGCTCTGAGACCCTAGTCAAGTGAAGCTGCACCTGACCGACGACAGTTTGAAGTCGCTCCGCGTGCCCGAGGGCCAGGCGCAGCTGGTCGTGTTCGACACGAAAGTCACAGGGTTCGGGGTTGTCGTTGGAGCTCGCGGAGCCTCGTTCATCGTCAACCGCCGCGTCGACTCGAAGCTCCATCGGGAGAAGATCGGTACGTGGGGCGAGGTCAACGCGCAGCAGGCGAGGAAGCTCGCGATCACGATGCTCGGGGACGTCACCGCCGGGCGCGCGACGCCTGCCAAGGTGAAGCAGGCGAGCAAGGCCGGTCCGACGTTGGCTGAGGCGTGTGCGCTGTACACGGCGTGGATGCGTAAGTCCGGCAAGCGGCCGAGCAGCATCACCGTCGTGGAGCGCGAGATCGGCGACCGGAAGAGCAGCTACGTGAAGGCGTGGCTCGACCGCCCACTAGCGTCCATCGACGGCAG
>JAYVWH010000845.1:0-2740 GCA_043786265.1 Kofleriaceae bacterium
TGAAGGTTGCCCTTCTTGTTCCGGCTGCGGCCGTCGAGCTGATCGCAGCCAAACGCCCCCGCCACGAGCATCAGCACGAGGGCAGCGGAGAACGCGCGGTCGGCCGTCCGACTCATGAGGCGCGGGTTATGACATACCTTCGTGTCGAGCATCAACCGTTCTGCAACCGGGTGTACATCACTCGGAGGCGCCGCGAAGCGACGGAAAGTGACACCAGCTGACGCACTGCTCGGCCATCTTCGCACCCGCGTCGCGGGGGCCCCATTCAGAGCAGGGTGAACGCGATATCGATCGAGTAGCTGGCGAGGTCGTCTTGGTCCGGAGCGGCCGCCGTCATGCCGACCATCTTGGGCTCCATGCAGGTCTTCAGCGTGGTCGTGGCCGCCGCTCCCAGATCGCGCGGCTGGATGATCGCGGTCAACACGGTCAGCTGGTGTGCTTTCACCGCGACCACGATCTGACCATCGATCCGCGGCTTGGCGCCGCGACCGTCGCGCGACAGATCCTTCGAGCACGCGAACATCAGCGTGCGGATCTGTTGCGCGATCACGTTGGTGACCTTGGAATCGATGCGCGGTCCTTCGGGCGGGTGCACGTTGGGCGGGATGTCCATTGGCGTCTCCGCGCTGCCGCGGTGATCGCGCACGCCAACATCGCCGACGGTGTAGTTGTCGCTCGACGTCCCGTCGCTGCCCTGCCCGCGCGGTGTCGTGCGCGGCGTGACGTGCGGTGCATTGGGGTCGAGCGGCGGCGGCCCACCGTTGGGGTTCATCGGGACGACGAGGTTTCCGCCCTGCCCCGTCGTGCCGCCCGTAGTCCCGGTCGCGCCGGTGCTGCCGGTCGTGCCCGTGCTGCCGGTCGTGCCGTTGTCGCTGAGACCACCCGCGCCGCTCGGGTGGACGGCGACCGTCCCGCCGCCGGTCGTGCCCGTGGCGCCAGTGGTTCCCGTCGTACCGGAGGTGCCGGTCGCGGGGGAGTGGGCGGTCGCACCGCCGCGCAGCATGACGACGAGTGCGATGACGGCACCGGCGATCACCAGACCGCCGACCACGAGCACGCTACGGGACATGCCGAAGATCTAGCACACCGCTCAGTGGGCCAGCGCGGACGCAGAGGCGGCGGCGGGTGGCGCCATCGGCGAGCGGATCACCTCGACGTCGCCCGAGCGCACGCGGTGCGTGACCCCGAACGCGTCGCGCAGCAGCAGCGCGCCATCGAGATCGAGGCCCGCGACCTCGCCATGCAGCGATGCACCGTTGACCGTGGCGCGAGCGGCGAGGCCGACTGCCATGCGGTCCTGCCAGGCAGGAACGATCGCTTCGAGACCGACCCCGACGTAGCGCTCGATCCAGCGCTCGACGTCGGCGAGTAAGTGGCCGATGAACGCTTCGCGGTCGATCAACTGCGCGCCGCCTTCGGCGACGCTGCGCAGGCAGGCAGAGCCTGCCTTTGCGACGGTTCGACCCGACGCCTCGGCGAGCGTGATGCCCGACTTGGCGATGGGCTCGGGCAGCTCGCCATCGAGGTTGACCCCGATACCGACGACGACGGACTCGAGCTTGTTGCCCTGGCTCTGCGCTTCGACGAGCACGCCCGCGAGCTTGCGCTCACCGACGAGCACGTCGTTGGGCCACTTGAGCGTCGCGGCCGCACCGGCGAACCGAACCGCGTCGCACAGGCCGATACCGATCGCGAGCGTCATCGGCGGGACATCGACGATGGGCAGCATCGGGCGGATGATCGCCGATAGATAGAGGCCCCCCGCCGGCGACTGCCAAACGCGGCCGTCGCGGCCACGTCCACCGGTCTGCCGCTCGGCGATCACGACGGTGCCATGGCGGGCACCCGCGCGAGCGAGGCGCGCCGCTTCGTCATTGGTCGACGTGCACGACTCGAGATCGATGCGCTGAGTGCCGAGCCACCGAGCCGTGAGGTGCAACCCGTTGACGCTCATGTGCGAACGTCCAGACCGATATCGACCGCGGGGGCCGAGTGCGTGAGCGCCCCGACGCTGATCAAATCAGCCCCTGCCCGTGCGTAATCGACAATCGTCGCGAGCGTGATCCCGCCGGACACCTCGACGAGGACACCTCGGCCGTGTGCGCGCGCGGCAGCGACCTCGACCTGGGCAGGCGTCATGTTGTCGAGCAAGACGATCTCTGCGCCAGCGGCGAGCGCCTCGTCGAGCTCGCCGAGATTGGTGACCTCGACCTCGATGCGCAGCGGATGCGGTGCTTGGAGCTTCGCGGCCTCGACCGCTGCGCGGACCGAGCCGCACGCCGCGATGTGGTTGTCCTTGATCAGAATGCCCGAGCCGAGATCGAAGCGGTGGTTGCCGCAGCCACCGGCGGCGACGGCGTGCTTCTCGAGGACGCGGTACCCCGGCGTCGTCTTGCGCGTGTCGATGACCTTGGCCTTGGTGCCGGCGACTGCATCCGCGTAGCGCTTCGCCTGCGTCGCGACACCCGACAGGCGCTGGACGAAGTTGAGCGCGGTCCGCTCGGCGGCAAGCACGTAGTGCGCCGGGCCGCGGACCGTCATGAGCAACCCGCCGCGGTCGACACGGGCGGCGTCGGGCGCGTGAATCTCGAGCTCGATGCGCGGGTCGACGAGCGCGAATACGGCGGAGGCGACATCGATCCCGAAGACGACGATCGGCTCGCGCGCGTTCATGTCGGCGACGACGATTCGGCCTTCGGTGCCCACCGTGACCTGCGACGTGATGTCACCGCGCCCCAGG
>JAYVWH010000846.1:0-12074 GCA_043786265.1 Kofleriaceae bacterium
CAACAGCAACGCCGTCCATCCTGGGCAACGAGGGCGTCCTCGCGGTCGGAGTCGCGAGCGCGGTTCCAACTTTTGGCTCAGTCCAGGTGGCTGGCTCTACACGCGACGTACTTGTGGTTGACGACAATCTCTCGAACCTTCTGGCGATGGAGGTGGCACTCGCACCGCTCGGCCACAGGTTGGTGCTCGCTCGTTCTGGAACCGAGGCGCTCAGCCACTTGCTCAGGCAAGACTTCGCTCTTGTCGTTCTCGACGTGCAGATGCCTGGAATGGACGGGTTCGAGACTGCGCAGCTGATGCGATCTCGCGCTCGCTGTCGCGAGACGCCGATTATCTTCGTCACGGGCATCTCCTGGCCGGAAGATACAGACCTCCGCGGGTACGAACTGGGCGCATTCGATTTCATGATGAAACCGATCCGGCCGGAGGTACTGCGGGCTAAGGCGAGCGTCTTCATCCAGCTCCAGGAACGAACGATCGATCTCCAGCGGAAGTCCGAGGAGCTGCGTCAGGCACAAGCCAGCGCGTTCGAGCACGAGCGACAGCGGGCGACCGGGCGCGCCAAGGACGAGTTCATTGCGATGCTAGGGCACGAGCTACGGAATCCACTCGCACCGATCCTGATGGCACTCGATGTGATGCGGTTGCACAGCCCCAATAATGCCGAACGAGAGCGAGCAATCATCGAACGTCAAGTCACACACATGATCCGCCTGGTAGACGATCTGCTCGACATCTCCCGCATCACCCAGGGCAAGATCGAGCTGAGGCGGGAGCGTCACGAGCTTGCAGAGATTGTCGCGCGGGCGGTCGAGCTCGCAAACCCGCTGCTAGAGAAGAGGTCTCACAATCTGAGTGTCGACATCGCGGCTCGCGGCTTCACGGTCGACGGAGATATGACTCGTCTCTCACAAGCCGTCGCAAATATCGTCACGAACGCAGCGAAGTACACTGAACGCTCCGGCTCGATCGTGATCGATGCGAGGCGACTGGGGTCCACAATCTTGCTGCGTGTCCGCGACTCGGGCATCGGGATCTCGGCGGAGATGCTCCCGCGCGTGTTTGATCTCTTTACGCAAGAAAGTCAGGCAGCTGATCGCCCCCAGGGCGGCCTTGGGCTTGGCCTCGCAATCGTCAAGAGCATTGTCGTTATGCACGGAGGCGCGGTCACAGCTCGCAGCGAAGGGGTCGGGCGAGGCAGCGAGTTCCTGATCGAGTTGCCCGCAGCGATCGAGCAAGTCGAGGTCGTCCCGATCGGCGAGCTGAAGCCGCAGAGAGAATTCGTCGGTGCGGAGCCAGCCGTCGGTCGTAGGATTCTTGTGGTCGATGACAATGAAGATGGTGGCGAGCTCTTGGCGTATGCGCTGCGAAGACTTGGCCACGACGTTCGCGTCGCTGTCGACGGAGCGTCCGCACTCTTGATGGTTGGAACATTCGTTCCGGACGTTGCCTTGCTCGACATCGGCCTCCCCGTGATGGATGGCTACGAGCTTCTCCGGCGTTTGCGAGCGTTGCTCCCGCCGGGTGGGACGCGATTTATCGCCCTCACTGGATTTGGTCAGGGGAGCGATCGTCGTCGGTCAGAAGAGGCCGGCTTTGATCTGCATCTCGTGAAGCCGGTCAGTCTCGAGACGGTCAAGAACGGCATCAAGAAGCTCGTTCAAGAGCGCTGAGGCGGATCGCGACCGGCTTGCACCGACGTCACGGTCACTCCTCATCATTGAGGACGATCTCGTGGACAAGGCGCCACTCCGCGACCGGTCGATCCACGTCGCGGCACCGAACTATCACCTGCTGATCGAACGGAACCGCTCGCTGTCGCTCTCGATCGACGAGCCGGTCCAGTACTCACGGCCTGCGATCGACGTGCTGTTCGAGTCCGCTGCCGACGCCTACGGACCATCGGTGGCCGGCCTCGTGCTCTCCGGCGCGAACCAAGATGGAGCCGAGGGACTCTGCCAGATCAGCCAGGCCGGTGGTGTGGCGATCGTCCAAGCCCCGGCGACGGCGTCCTCTCCGATGATGCCCGAGGCTGCCTTGCGGCCCGTCGGACCTTCCGCTCACGTTGTCTCGCTCGGAGACCTCGGAGCCTTCCTTGCGAGGCTCGTCGCCCCCGAGACCCGCGGTGGTGGGCCATCGTGGTGACGACCGAACCGATCAAGTTTCTGCTCGTCGACGACACCGCTGAGAACCTGGTCGCACTCGAGCCGCTCCTTCGCCGCGACGGTCTGGAGCTACTCCTGGCGCGATCGGGATCCGAGGCTCTCGAGTTGTTGCTCCTGCACGACGTCTCGCTCGCACTTCTCGACGTACAGATGCCGCTGATGGACGGCTTCGAGCTCGCCGACCCGCGCCAGGCTCGTGGGTGGGCTCTACCTGACGCCCAAGCCTCTCGATGTCGCAGCGCTCGTCCACCGTTCCGTCGACGAGCTTCGCGCGGCGAACCCGCACCGCGAGATCGTGATCGACGTCGACGGTGATTGCACGACGTGGGGCGATCCCGATCGACTGCTACAGCTGTTCTCGAATCTGGTCGGCAATGCGCTCCACCACGGGACGCGAGGGGCCCCCATCTCGTTAGGGATTGCCGGGCGCGAACGTGAGATCGTGGTCCGGATTCGGAATGGAGGTGGCATCCCGCCCGAGCTCTTGCCGTCGGTCTTCGAACCGTTCCGCGGCCGAACCACCACGCAGGCAGGCGGTCCGGGGCTCGGGCTCGGTCTCTTTATCTCGCAGCAGATCGCGGCGGCACACGACGGCGACATCGGAGTCGTCTCGAGCTCGACGAGTGGGACGGAATTCTCGGTGCGCCTGCCGCGCCGGCGTGACGCGCGCGATCGATCGAAGTGCGGATGAACTCCGAACCTGAGCGCGTGAGCCCGGTGATGCAGCTCATCGGGCGCATGGGCTCGCCAAAGGGTGCTGACGGCGAGGTCTGTCGCCAGGCGAATGAACCGATCGCAGATCTTGCGCAAAGCCGCGAGCTACCGCGTCCCACGCTGGGCACGGAGCTTGCGTCGGCGGACGCCCATGCCGTTCGATCCTCCAGCTGACAAGTTCGGTCGAATGCTCCTGGTCGCGATGGCCCTGTGGGGCAGCGTGGCCGGTGCGGTCTACATCACGCTCAATGTAATATTCGCCACCCGTCCTCAGGCGCCAGCCGTCAGCCACTCGGCGACACAGCCGACGTGCACTCCGACCGTCCCGATCGATCCTCCGATCGCAACCGATCCGGTCGGCCCCATCATCCATGCGCCCTCGCGGTGCAGCTCGAATCTTGTCAAGTCCGACGAACCGAACGCGACCTTGCGGGCCTACCTCGACGGGGCAGAGCTCGCCGGATCGCCGCACGAGCCGTCACCGACGGTCGACGTAGCGTTGCTCGCCAGGGGCACGGAGCTGTTCGTACGCCACTGCGCCACGTGTCACGGTGTCACCGGAGAAGGAACTGGCCCAAACGCGTGCGTGGTCGAGACGCACCCGGCGAGGTTGATCACCGGGGTATTCGCGCTGCGCAGCACCGAACACGAGGCGCTCCCCACCGATGAAGACATCTTCCGCACAATCACGCGCGGTATTCACGGCACCTCGATGCCACCGTGGTTCGCGCTCCCCGAGCATGATCGCTGGGCGCTCGTCGCTCACGTCAAGAGTCTCTCCAAGCAGTTCAGCGAGGATTCCGCGCCACCATCGCTCGACTTCGGTGTTGCACCCGAGGTGACCCCCGCGCGGATCGCGAAGGGCAAGGCACTGTTCACCAGCCGCGGTTGCGCGAGCTGTCATGGCGACACCGGGCACGGTGACGGTGTCGCCGCGGCATCACTGGCGATCAAGCCGCGCGACTTCACGAGTGGGCGATTTCATCGCGGAAGCACGGTCGCAGACCTTCACCAGACCCTGGTCACCGGGCTCGACGGTACCCCGATGGCGTCATTCGCGAAGGTGCTGCCCGCGGACGAGATGTGGGACACCTCGATCTACGTCAGCAGCCTGTCACCGCGATTTATCGATCGCGACGGCCTACGCTGTCCGGAGCGGAGCGGCCCGCTGAACAAGGAAGAAGTGTTCGCCGTGCGTAACCTGATTCATACGTTGGCAGAGAGGGCAGCGCGTCGCTGAGCGCGCAGAGCCTGCATCCCAGGGCACCGCCACGCCTGCATTTGGCGCGCGCAGGGCAGGGCGGTTCAAGGATTGGGGCAATCTCGACGGTACCGATCGTGCAAAGGGCGAGGGAACAATGTCGAGAGGCTCGTTTACACCCAAGCTCGTCCTGTTCGTCGCCTTCTTCACGTTCGCCTTCGGGATCGGGCGCGCGTCAGCAATCCCGGCCTTCGCGCGCAAGTACAAGACGAGCTGTACGACGTGCCACACGGTCTTCCCCAAGCTGAATCCCTTCGGCGAACAGTTTCGCCGCAACAACTATCGGTTTCCCGGCATCGACAGCGACGCGGTGAAGGCAGAACCGATCCCGCTCGGTACGGACGAGCAGAAGAAGATGTTCCCCGACGCCGTTTGGCCGGGGACGCTCACCCCGTTCCCACCGCTTGCATTCGGGTTCAACGGCGCGGCCGTGATCCATCCCGACAGGAACTCGAGTGCTGGCGCCGCCGACAACCACGCGGTGCTCAACATCGACAACCAGATCGAGGAAGCGCACCTGTGGGCCGCGGGTAGTATCGACGACTCGATCACGTTTTACAGCGAGCTAACGTTCGCGCCCGACGGGGTCTCCATCGAGAGCGCGAGTCTGTACTTCAACGACCTCATGGGTCCGGCCCACGCCGTCAACATCGCGATTGGCAAGCGCGGAGCCTCGCTGACGAGCTTCGCGCCGCACTCGTCGTACATCTCCGACATGACGCTGCCGATGATCCCGGTGACCGCATTGTTCGGTGCGACGAGCGATCCGTTCCTGTTCGGCGAAAACCATAATGGGATCGAGCTCAACGGCGTCGTCGGGGGCAGGCTCGGATACGCCGCCGGGATCGCTGCTGGCACCAACCTCGATACGCGCAACAGCGCGAACATCTACGCTCACGCTGGCTACAAGCTTGGCGGCTCGACGCTCGATGGAGAGGACACGGCCAGCGAGGATCCGCAGGATCACTCGCATCACGATCATGTCGACAACGAGCACTCGGTCACGTTCGACGTGTTCGGCTATCGGTCGGTGTCTCGCTTCGACGACTCGATGATGGCGCTCACGAAGGACACGTCGCTGACCGCCGGTGGAGCCCTGCGCCTCCAGTATGGGGTGTGCGAGCTCGATACCGGCGTGTTCGTGCAGACCGACGATCACGTCCTGGTCGACAGCGAGAAGGTCACGACCTATGCGCAGTGGAACGAGGCGTCATGGCTTCCCTACCCCTGGCTCGTCGTCGCCGCGCGTGTCGAGTATCTTCGCGTCAAATCGGCCGGAACCGGCGCGGTCAACGACCTCCGCATCACGCCCGGTGTCGCCGCGCTGGTCCGCCCTAACATCCGGTTCGCGTTGACCGTGCCGATCGAGCGGGCGAGTGGTGCGCCCGACGCCGGCTGGGGCGGAGCTGATCTCGCGGCTGTGCCGGCGACGCCTGGGGCGACCGTCGGGCCCGAGGTCGAATCGATCCTGCTTGGCCTGTTCACCGCCTTCTAGGAGATCCGAATGTTCAAGATCCAAACACTCATCATCAGCGTAATCACCGTCGCAGTCATCGGTATCACGTCGGGATCGGCACTTGCCGATGGCGGGAAGATCACCGGCACCGTCGAGGCGAAGCCGTCGAAGTTTCTCAAGGACACGATCGTGTTCGTCAAGCAGGTCCCCGGCACGAAGCTGGTAGCGAAGACCGTGGAGATCGACCAGAAGGGGATGGCGTTCGTGCCGCACATCGTGTTGATCGCCACCGGCGACACGGTGAAGTTCAACAATCACGACAAGGTCGATCACAACGTGATGTCGCCCGAGGGTGGGTACGACCTGGGGACCTGGGGCGGCGGTCAGTCGAAAGACCACGTGTTCAAGACTGAGGGCGTGTTCGGCCAGGTCTGCAAGCTTCACCCAGAGATGCTCGCCTACGCGTTCGTCGGCCAGAACCGGTTCGCGACTATCGTCGATGATCATGGAGCGTTCACGATCACCGGCCTTCCTCCCGGCAGCTACGAGCTCGTGATCTGGAACCCGAAGCTCAAGGCGGCAGCACAGAAGGTCACGATCGTCGCCGACAAGGCAGCGACCGCGCACTTCTCGCTTGCACGATAGCCAGGGCGCGGCCTGTCGCACACGGTTGGTCGCCGGGGGGGCGAGATGTGCGCAGCATCGGCCTGGTACTCGGGATCGGAAGTTCGCTCCGGGTTCTACCGATCGGCGAGGAGCTCGTGCATCGATGCGAACCGCCGCGAGATCATGAGTCCGCCCGGATAACCATGTGCTCCAACGTAGGCAGAACAAGCTGCGGAAATGAGCCGCAAGGCGGGTGTAGGATCGTCGCATGCACGCTCTGAGAGTTGCGGTAGTCCTGGCATTCTGCGTTGGGTGCGGTAGCTCGGGCAGCGGTAACAACGATGCCAACGCCGGAGTTGACGGTGACGGCGGTGGTGGAGACAGCGGAATTCCGGGCGTCGTGATCACGGGCGATGGCGGAACGTGGACCTGCACCCCCGTGCTATGCGCCGGCAAGTCGCTCGAATGCAACGACTGCATCGACAACGACGGTGATGGCGAGAGCGATTCACGGGACCCCGAGTGCCTGGGCCCCTGCGACAACACCGAGGGGCCGGGTCTCGAATCAGGCGTCGGCGGCACGTCCGCCAACTCGTGCGGCGTCGATTGCTACTTCGATTTCGGCAATGGACCAGGTAACGACAACTGCATGTGGGACCACCGCTGCGATCCGCTCCAGCCCGAGCTCCCCACTTGCGGCTACGACGCGTCGATGGTCGGAACGAAATCCTGCCCGCCGACACAAGTACAGTTGTGCGCCCAGGTCTGCATGCCATTCACGCCGAACGGTTGCGATTGCTTCGGATGTTGCACGCTACAGAATGCGGGCCCTGGCGGCGTCGGCCCACGCGACGTGTGGATTGGGGCGATGGCAAGCAACCAGTCCACGTGCACGCTCGCAGATCGCGCGGACGGGACGAAGTGCCCGAGCTGCACGAAGGTCGACAATTGCTCGAACCCGTGTAACGCATGCGAGGTGTGCGTGGGTTCGCCGCCGCCCGGTCCAAACTGCACCGGCGGTATGCAGTGCGCTGCCGGCTATCAAGCGTGCGGTCTACCGGGACAAGCGGACTGCGCATCGGGTAGCTACTGTGTGACTGGCTGCTGCCAGGCTGTTTTTCTGTGACGCAGTTTGGGCGGTGAAGGCATGCGCCTGGCTCGACGGCTCCGTTGTTGAGTCGTCAGTCATGATGACTGATTGGATCGGAACAGTCGCTTGCGGCCCTCGGCAGTCTTGCGCTGCAAGACGTCGAACGTGAAGCATCGCTTGTGCGGTGGATGAGCTGGAGCGTTCTCGCGATCTATATCGCCGGGCGTGAGTCTTACCTGTCGTGGCGCGCGGGTTTCATCATGCGGCAGATCTGGCTACTAAGCGGTATCGTCGTCTACGTACCATTACGTACTCGTCGTCGAGTCCCGGTGTCGCGGTTGTGCCGGGAGCAAAGCCTGGCAAACGGACCGTGAACCTCGTCGTCGCATGAGAGCTCGATTCGACTTCGATCGACCCGCCATGCGCAGCCCATACTTCCGTGGCGGCTCGATGTGTTCGAACCCCGGTGATACGGATCAAAGAGCTTGGCGATATCAGACTGAGCGATCGGGAACCTCGAGCTGACGCAGATGCTCAGCTGTGCGAAGACTCTGCGGCCACGCGGCCGGGTCACCGAGCTGTGTCGACGACCCCCGACGACCAGTCGACTAAGGCAATCCGAGCAGCACGCTGATGTTGTCGGTGCCGCCGTTTGTGGACGCAAGATCGGCGCGGCCATCCAAGTTGAAATCTGCAGTCGCTAGCGCGCGGGCGCCCGAGGCAGTGGCGTAGGCAATCGTGGCCTGGAAGGTCGCGTCCCCATTGCCGAGACGTACCTTCACGTTGCTCGCATCGACGTCAGTGACTGCGATGTCGACCTTGCCATCACCGTTGAAGTCTTCCGCGACGACCCACGTGGGGAACAAACCAATGGCGTAGAACTGCGCGCTCATCAGCGTTCCAGATCCGGTGCCACGCAACACGGAGATGTCCTGGGTGGCGCGGTTTGCAGTGATCACATCGAGCTTGCCGTCGAGGTCGAGGTCCGCGAGTGCGAGAGTGCTCAGGCCCTTGTTCGCGTACAGAACACGGGTGGCCAGCGTGCCGTTGCCATTGTTCATCATGACCGCGAGTGCCTCGGGAACCTGTGTATTCCCGTAGCCGACGACCACGTCGAGCTTGCCGTCACCATTCAGATCACCGAGCGCGATCGAGTACGCGCCCGGCGTTGCATACGAGGCCGGGGTGCCGACCCCCCCCGTTTCCGTTCCCGAGCAATACCTGCACGGACTGATAGTTGGCGATCGCGAGATCCGGCTTGCCGTCACTGTTGAGGTCACCGACTGCGATGCCCTGCGGGGAACAGCACGCGTAGTACGTCGTGGCGGATCCGAACGTGCCGTTTCCGTTCCCGAGCAGGACCGTGATGTTGCCGCCCATTCCGTACGCGATGTTGGTCGTCACCAGGTCGATCGCCGAATCGCCATTGAAGTCACCGGCGGCGATTCCCTCTGGCGCGTACCCGACGGTGTACGACTGCGCTGTCTGCAGCATGCCGCCGGGCATGGTCAGGAACACCGAGACGCTGCCGATGTTCGACGTCTGCGAGCCCTGGTTGTTCACGTTCGAGACGGCGACATCCGGCCGGCCGTCGCCGTTGAAGTCCGCCGTCACGATCGCTGCGGGCTCATTGCCGGTCGCGTAAGCCGACTGCAGGCCAAACGTCCCACTCGATGGGACGGTCCGCGGATTCATTGCAGCCGCATCCGGCACGAGCTCCATCGCGTCCGCCGCGGCGTCGATGGACGCGTCGGGCGTCTGCTCCTTCTTGGATCCGGCGTCGGGCTCGTTTCCTGGCATCGCCCCCTCCCAGGTCAGGGAACAACCCGCCGTCAGCATCAGCACCAGAACCCCGCGCATATAGGAGACATTAGTGCTCGCCCGCTGCGCGCGGTGCCTCGTTCACGCGTTGTTCACTCGCTGCGCTAACGGAAACAGGCTCCGTTCGGAACTCGCGCGACGTGAGGCAATCGATTGAATTCATTGATGGCTCGCGTGCCGACCAGCCCGCGCTACAACGTATTGGATACATGACTCGTCATTGACCGATCGCGCGGCTAGTGTACGGGCCCGATGCCGCTGAAACGAGACCCGGACGAACGCAGCTCCACCGACGAGGGCTTGCGGTCCGAACGGCAAAAGACCGACGAGGAGCTCGCACAGCGATCGAACGAGATGCTGGAGACGGCGACCGAGATCGTTGCCGAAGCCCGGGACAAGGCGGACAACGTCCTGAGCGAAGCTCGCGACCGCGAGGATCTCAAGAACGGTCCGGAACCGTCCACGCTGCTCACGAAGACACGAGCACGCGAGGACGCCATCCTTCGTCACGCCCGCAGCGGCGCAGACGCCGTCGCGCGTGACGAGGTCGAGTTGCGGCGCATTGCCCTCGCTAGCTTGCTCGCGTTCGAGCGCGAGGACACAGACCTACGGCTCGAGATCGAACGTAAGCGAGCCGATCAGGTGTTGGCGTCGCGCGAAGACTTCATGGCGATGGTCAGTCATGATCTACGTAGTCTCCTCGGAGGCATCGCCTTGAGCGCCGAGCTGCTCAAAGCGGTGGAGAAGATGGAGGAGCCGTTCGTTAGGGTGAAGCACTACGCCGAACGCATCCAGCGTTTCAGCGCACGGATGACGAGGCTTGTCGGCGATCTCATGGACGTCGCGAGCATCGAAGCGGGCAAGCTGTCGCTCGTCCGTTCGCGATGCGAAGTGAATCTGCTGGTGCTCGACTCGCGCGACGCGTTCACTCCGGCCGCGGCGGCACAGGGCATCGATCTCACCTGCCAGAGCGAGAACGATGCCGGCACCGTCGAGCTCGATCACGAGCGGATCCTGCAAGTGCTGACGAACCTCGTCGGTAATGCACTCAAGTTCACGCGACGCGGCGGGCGCATCACGATCGAAATCGGGCGACGCGAGGATATGGTCTACTTCTCGGTGGCCGACACCGGCTCGGGAATCCAGGCCGAGCAGCTCGACAAGATCTTCGAACGCTACTTCCAGTCGGACGCGGCAGACGGTGAGCGCCGTGGGCTCGGCCTCGGGCTGTTCATCGCGAAGTCGATCATCGAAGCGCACGGCGGCAAGATCTGGGCGACGAGTACGCCTGGCAAGGGCAGCACGATCTCTTTCACCGTCCCTGCAACCTGCCCCTAACCTTCCGCGGACGTCGACCGGCTGTCGGGCTTGTCGGCAGAGATCCTGGGGACGTCTATCTGGCCGCGCGCTCGCGAGTCGCAGTGCGGGACGCTGGCTTCCGGGCAGACCCTGACTTCGCCGCAGCCGGTGACTTCGCTGCATGCGCGATCTTTCTCGTCGACGCCGGCTTGTTGCTATTGAGCTCGACGGCCTGGCGGATCAGCGCCGCGAGCGCGGGCTCGTCGATCTGCTCGCCCTCTTTGACGTCGATCGCGCGCCGCACGTTGCCATCGAGGCTCGAGTTGAACAGCCGCGACGGGTCCGCGAGGGAAGCACCTTTGGCGAACGTCATCTTCACGACGGTCTTGTAGCTCTCGCCGGTGCAGATGATCCCGTTGTGCGACCAGACCGGAGTGCCCATCCACTTCCACTCCTCGATGACATCCGGGACCGTCGCCTTGATCAACGCGCGGATCTTACCGAGCGTCTTGCCGCGCCAGTCCCCGAGGTCGGCAATGCGCTTGCTGATCAGCTTCGCAGCGGAGGGGGCCGATGCCCTCGGTGTCGTTGCTTTCTTCGTTGCCATCGGGACCTACCAGCGCGCGAGTTGCACGATCTGGATGAGGTTGTCACAGGTGTCGTCCAACTTGGGGACGGTCGGTCCAGTGACCTCGGTGAATTTGGTCATGTCGTTCCCTTGACGGAGCAGGGCGGGAGAATGTGACCGATTGCGTGCGCGTAGTATCGTCTCGCAATGGCCGCACCGCCGACAGACCGCGTCCGCGAGCTCGAGACCCTGCTCGCAAAGATCGCGGACGCCAAGAACATGCAGGTCAACTACGACATGTGGCAGTCGCATGGCGCCGAGCACGCGAGCGACGATTACCGCGCCGAGATGGAGCGCGACTTCGCGCAGTCATCGATCGACATGAGGGCCGCGAGGACCGCCCTCGACACGCTCGTGGCGGCAACGCGCACGGAAGCGCCAGGGGAGCTCGCAGCGTGGGTGGACGCACACGACGCCTACCTGGCCGCCTTTCTCGCGGACGGCGAAGCGGATGGCACGGGCGCCGACGTCGCGACCAAGGAGCGCGCGCAGTGGGCCGAGGTGCGGGCCGGCACGCGGGCATACGTTGACGGGAACGGGTTCTATGTGACCTCGAACGACGAGCGGTACCGCGCGCTGTTCGGCATCGATCGCAGGACGCTCGAACGCGTCGGCTGAGCCATGGAAGTACCCCGTGCGGCAACCGCACGACTCGGCCTCGCAATCTTCGTGTGCACGCTACTGCTCGCGATCGTCGCGACGCAGTGGCCGTTTCACTATCACCTGACACGGTTCGGCATCGGACGGCGCTGGGCGCGCGTCGATTGGTCATGGTTTCCGCGCGACCACCGAGGGCACGTGCGACTCGATCGCGACTTCGCGCTCAATCTACTGATGCTGGTACCGCTCGGCGTGGGCTACGGCCTGTGGCGGCGCGCGCCCGCGCTGCGACGGATCGCCGAGAGCCTCGTGCTGGGGCTTGGCTTCAGCTGCGCGCTCGAGCTCGCGCAGCTGCTCACCCCGTATCGCTACACGTCATTCGCTGACATGTGGCGCAACGGGCTCGGCTGCATGATCGGCTGCGCGCTCGTCGT
>JAYVWH010000847.1:0-4746 GCA_043786265.1 Kofleriaceae bacterium
ACGGCGACGTTCCACTGAAAGACGCTCTGAGCCCAGTGCGCCTTCATTTGAAACCATGCGATGTAAGCGTCCGCAAAGTCTTTGGCTTCCGCAGTTCCAACCGCTTCGTTCTGCAGAACGGAGGCCAGCCAGGTCCGTGCCGCTTTTTCACCTTCCACGGTGGCCTCGACCTTGGCTTTTGCCGCGGTCGCCTCGGAGAGCGCGGTCGCCGCGTCGTAACGGGCACCGAGCGCTGCGAGATCGGACTGCGCGTGGGCCTTGTGGGCCTCGGCCCGTGCCCGGGTCACCTTGGCGTGGGTCGTCCACGGCTCGAGCTGCCACTGCAGCGCCAGCACGAGGCCGATGCCGGTGCGGTTGTACGGATCGTTCGCAAACGCGCTCGGTGGGTTCGTGACGCCCTGCGCACGCGAATAGAAGGCGCTGCCCACGAGTGCGAGCTCCGGGTAGTAGAACGAGTCCTGAAACTGGACGAGCGAGTCGGCCGCGCTCGCTCCGTACTTTGCCGCGATCGCCTGCGGGCGCTTGGCACTGGAGGCCGCGAACTGATCGGCCGTGGCAAGCGGGTGATCGACGGGCGCGAGCTCGGCTTCGTCGATGTCCGCGTCGGGCAGGTTTGTCACCGCGCGCAAACCTGCGAGCGCCTGGGTCTCGGCTTGTGTTGCATCGGCGCGCTGCGCCTTCGCCTCGGCGAGCAGGACCGCGACGCGCTGGCGATCCGGGATCGAAACATCATCGCGCTCACCCAGATGTGCCTGCGCCTTCGTGATCTCCTCGATGCCGTCGTCGAGCATGTAGCCGAGCTCCCGCGCGAGCTTGAGGCCCCAGTACGCCTTTGCCGCATCGGCCGCCGCATCGCCCGCGGCTTCGTCGGCGAGTGAGTTCTGCGCCTTCACGGCATCGTTCACTGCCGAGAAACCATTCGCCGCCTTCCCGAACGTGTAGAGCGGCTGGATCACGTCGATCTGCCCGCCGCCATAAAGGCCGGAGAAGTCCCACTTGAAGTCGCGCGGCTCGGTGCGGGTACACACCTGCTCGGCGTCGACGCACTTGATGTCGGGACTGACCGTCCCGAACGCGCTCAGCTTGATGCGAGGTAGCAGCAACGCCTTCGCCTCGCCGATGCGCGCGGACGCCGCTTCGCGCTCGGAGAGCGCCATCTGGACGCGCGGATTCTCGACTGCCCTCGCGATCACCTGATCGAGCGTTAGCTTTGGAGCATCCGCAACGGCGAGTCGGGGGACGAGAGCGAGCGCGAGGACGAGCGAGCGCATGGCGGGGTTGTACACCGCGCCCGGCGCCGAGGCCCGACTTAGGCGCGTCGCTCCCGACCGGGAGCGGTACCGCCGCAGTGCGGGCACGACACCAGCTCGGCAGGAAACGGTCCATTGCAGAACGTGCAGAACACCTTGCCAACCGTGACCCCTTCGAGTGGGTGCAGCTCCGCACGGCTGTACACGGACTCCAGGTCGATCGACTCCACGACGCCCTCGGGGACCCACACCACCTCGAGCGCAAGAATCTCGTCGGCGGGCCGGTGCGATGCCGCCTCGAGAGCGAGCCGCAGCTCCTCGCCGTTGCCCACGGTCGTCACGGTCATCAGCTCGCCCCGCGCCGCGATGATCACGGACACGAGGATGAGCGACACCGGCGGGCCTTGCGGCGTCGTTACCGGCGGTCCGCCGCGCAGCCGTGTGCGCGCCGTCTCGACGTGCTTGGCGAATGTCGCGAACGCATCCTCGGGCGACCGCATCGGCTCGTTGTCGGTGCCGCCGTAGATCCACGAATCGCGCACGCGCCGCAGCATGACGCTGACCTCGCGCAGCTTGCGCGCTCGCGTATCCGGCGTGCCGTCGGCGTATGTCTTCGCGATCGCTTCGAGCTCGGTCCGCACGAACTTGCTCGCGCGACCGTCGATGCCAATGCGAAGTGCGCAGACATCCACCGTGCCTGTTGCCGCCTGCTGGATCGCCGGGGCGTACTCGACGGGCGGCGTCCAGGATGTCGCCGGCGCGCGCCGGTGGGTGACGGCGAACGCGATAGCGGCGCCGAGCGCGAGTATCGCGAGTGCAGCGATCATCAGGCCGCCCTGGGTTCGACGCGCCCCGGCGCCGGTGCACCGCAGTGCGGGCACGACACCAGCTCGCCCGGGAACGGCCCGGCGCAATACGTACAGAACGTCGTGCCGGCGAGCGCGTTCGTGATCGGAATCAGATCCGGCCGCGGATACTTCGCTTCGAGCTCCATCGACGACAGCCGGTCGTTGTCCTCGGCGGGCTGCCACACGATCTCGATCGCGACGAGATTGTTCGGCGTCAGCTGAGAGGCGCTCTCGAGCGCCAACCGCAGCCCGTCGCCATCACCGATGCGCTGCACCGTGAACAGCTCGCGCCGCGCGGCGATCACCATCGAGACCAGGATGAGCCCGATACCCTCGTCGCCGCGGGGCGAGTAATCGGATGCGGCACGGGTCTGGATCGTGCCGTCGGCGTTGCGAATCACTTCCTCGCGGAACCGCGCGCGTGCGTCGTCGACGTGCTTGTCGAACACCCCCTTCGCGCTGCCGATGTCGGTCATCGGCTCGTTGACCGCGCCGCCATAGACCCACGCATCACGCAGCTTGCGCAGCATCATCGCGACCTCGCGCAGCATCGTGGCGCGGCCCTCGTCGGTCTTCGTATCGGCGATCTTCGCGATCCGCATCAGCTCGCCTTGCACGAACTTACGTGCGCGACCGTCGACGGCCACGCGCAGCACCGTGACGTCCGTGGTCCCGATCGGTGCGGAGTAGCTCATGTAGCTGGAGTAGTCGGGCCCGCTGTCCATGCCCTCCGCCATCAGCTTCACGACCCCGAGGACCAGCAACAAGACGATGATGATGATGGCCGCGACCGGTCCGATGTCGACACCTCCACCACTGGAGTAGTAGTCGCTCTGGCTCGAGTGGGACCAGCCTCCTCCGCCGCCGGAGTAGCCGCCACCGCCGCCGCCGGAGTAGCCGCCGCCGGAGTAGCCGCCACCTCCGCCGCCGGAGTAGCCGCCGCCGCCGCCCGAATAGCCACCACCACCTCCGCCGCCTCCGCCACCCCAGCTACCGCCTCCCATGCTGCCGCCGGTGTCAGCGAGAGCACCGCCCGCGAACAACAGTACGACGAGCGCGATCAGGCCGAATACAGCCCAGCGATGTCCCATTCCGCGATGTTAGCGCAGATGGAACACGAACAGCTCGGTCGGCCCTGACGCCTTGCGACTCTGGTTGTCGTTGATCATCACGAGCCGGCCATCGGGCAGCGTGGTGATGCCTTCGAGGTTGAAGTCGTCGTGGACGACCGGGGCGAGATCGAGGAGGACGGCCGGCGTGATGTCCACGTCGTCGCGCTTCGCCGTGAACTGCAGGATGCGGGCAACACCGAAGTGGCGCTCGATCGCGAGCACGCGAGCTGTGCCGTCATCGGCGATCGTGCACGTCAACGCGGAGATCTTGCCGACCTTCGTCGTCAGCCACAGCTTCGCCACCTGGATACTGTCGCCACGCAGCCGAGCCAGCGGCGCCCACCGCTTACCGGCGAGCTGACCCACACTCTCGATCGCGGCGAGTATCTCGCCGTCGCGCCCGCACAGTGCCTCGATGCCATGGTTGAGGAGGAGCGTCACGCCGAGCTGGGCGTCATCGAACTCCCGCGTCGAGGTCGCGACGATCGCATCTCCCCGCAGCTCGGCGGTGACGATCGCAGCAGACGGCGCATTGGCACCCTCGACCCCGATCACGAACTTGCCGTTGCCGAGCCAGACGAGCGCCTCGGTATCGACGCCGTCCGCGATGCCTTGCAGCTCGTGGACAATTGGAACCAGCGGTGACTTGCTGAGATCGATCTCGAGGATGTGACGATCGCGTTCGGCGATCGCCCACAGCACACCGCGGTCGTCGATCGACAGGTCGGACATGCCGGGAGGCGCGTCGAGCTTGATCTCGTCGAACAGTAGCTTGGCCGCATCGCGATCCATCGGCCGCTTGTCGCGCTGGTCACACGCACTGACCAGGCCCAGCGCGAGGAGCGCGAACTGCTTCATTCGCTACGTAGTAGCACGCGAGTAATCTCGAGCGGAGCGAGCAGGCGCACCGGCGGCCCCCAGTAACCGCAGCCACGACTCACGTAGAGCTGTGTCGAACCGTGCTGATAGCGCCCGGCGAGCAGACCGCCCTGCTGCAGCTTGACAATGTAGTGCCACGGCCAGATCTGGCCCCCGTGGGTGTGGCCAGATAGCTGGAGGTCGACGCCGTACTTCGCGGCGCCTCGCACCTGGCGTGGCTGATGCGCGAGCAAGACGAGGGCGTTGCTGGGGTCGCGACCCGCCGTGGCGCGTGCGAGATCCTCGCCATGGCCGCGATACTTGGAGGCACCGTAGTCGTCGACGCCCGCGAGGTCGAATGCCGCCCCCGGCTCACCGATCGTGACTCGCTCGTTGCGCAGATAGCGCGCGCCGAGGCGGCTAAGCTCCGCGATCCACGAATCGACACCCGCATAGTATTCGTGGTTGCCGGTGATCGCATACACGCCGTGCTTCGCGCGCAGCTGGGCGATGGGCGCGACGTCGTCGCGCAGGTCTTCGACCTTGCCATCGACGAAATCGCCGGTGAGCGCGATCAAGTCAGGCGATAGACCATTCGCGAGGTCGACCACACGCTGCACGAACTGACGGTCGATCGTGAGACCGACGTGAAGGTCGGATAGCTGCACGATCGAGAAG
>JAYVWH010000848.1:0-7646 GCA_043786265.1 Kofleriaceae bacterium
TGGATGCGCTGTCGTCCGACGACAAGGGCGAGAGCTGGGCTGTCGCGGGACCGAACGTGTCGTGGACGCACGGCCGGTTCTGGGTGTCGGCGACGTACGGCATCGGCGTCTATCACATCAAGGACGCCCCTCGCATGCAGTGGGGGATCGCATTCTGAGAGCGCTTGCACTGCTCGCGCTGCTGGCGGGCACGGCCTCTGCCGATCCCGGCGGGCGTGTCACGGGCAAGGTGACGATCACCGATTCCGATGGCAAGCCCGCGACCAGTGACGTGATCGTCTACGTCGTCGGCTTCAAGGAGCTGGGCGCCACGGATAGGCCGACAGCGGCGGTCGCCCAGAAGGGCCGCAAGTTCGTGCCCGACCTCGTCGCGATCACCGTCGGTGAGAGCGTCAGCTTCCCGAATGGCGATTCGTTCCTGCACAACGTGTTCTCTCAGTCGTCGACACGCAAGTTCGATCTCGGCTCGTTCAAGAAGGGCGAGTCCAAGGACAAGTCGTTCGAGAATCCGGGTGTGATCGACGTCTACTGCAACATCCACCCCGAGATGGCGGCGACGATCCTCGTGCTGCCGAATAAACGCCACACGCGGACGGCCCGCGATGGCAGCTACGTGATCGACGGTGTGCCACCGGGAACCTGGACCGTGTTCGCCTATGCGCGGCGCGTTGCCAAGCCGGTGAGTGCGAAGGTCACGGTCACCGCAGGCGCAGACGCGAGCGTCAACCTCGCGCTCGTGCGAGGCGCCGAGCCGCCACACGTCAACAAGTTCGGCGAGAAGTACAAGAACCCGACGACGACGTACCGCTAACCGCGCAGGTAACGGATCACGCTCGCGTCGAGCTGGCTCGACACCAGGCGGATCACGCTCTCCATCTGCTCGACCGGTAGCTTCAGTCGCTCCGACATCCGTCGGTGGGTAGCCGCGACGAGAGCGGAGCGCGCGCGGGTGAGCCAGCGCGCGGCGGTCGCACGATGTACGCCGTACGCGGCGCCGACTGCATCGATCGACATTCCGTCGACGATCTGCTGGCGCAGCAGCGTTCGATCCTCGGCGCCGAGATCGTCGATCGCTTCGCGCAGTGCCACCGCGAACTCGGCGCGGTACTCCGCTTTGAGTGCGGCAAGGCCGGGATCGACGCCCGAGGTCAGGAGCTTGTCGAGCTGCTTGTCGAGTGGCGCGTCGCGCTGGCGCTTCTTCTTGTGCCTGATCAGCTCGCGCGTCGCGGTGATGCGCACCCACCCACGCAGCGGACCCTTGCCGCGGTAGCCCACGATCGCGGCCGGCTTGCCGTCCCTGGGCAGGAGGAGCTGGAGCCTGAGCAACTGCTTGACCTCGTCGACGAGATCCTTCGGTGAGCCGGTCGCCGCGCCCGCGCCATCGACCTCCGTGAGCACCTGATCGAATGCGGCATGTGCGGTCGCCTCCTGCGCCGCGCACATCGCTGCGAGCGCGAGATCGGCACCGGGCGCGGTCCCCAGCGCGGTCGCGAGCTCGTCGCCGACGAGCCGCTCGCCCACGAACATTGCGAACGCGTCCTCGTCGAGCTTGAGCGTCGGCCACTTCGCGCGCGCGAGTGACACCAGCAGGTGCCACGCGGCCTCGGCCGCAGCCCGCGATGGTGCGGGGAGTCCACTCGCGGCGGCGAGCTGTTGGACGCGATCGGCGGGCACGCAGCTATTCTCTCATGTCACAATGGGCGAGGCGGAAGATGGAGTGTCTCGACGCGAACGACGTCCAGAACCTGATGGCGGGCGCGCTCGATTTGGGCGCTCGCGCGACCGTTCTGGGCCACCTCGACACGTGTGAGGATTGTCGTGAGGTGCTGAGCATCACTGCGAGCGACGTCTCTCGCCAGTCGCTGGCCCCATTCCACGCTGGCCTCGACGCGACGCTAGCACCCGAGGGTCTGGAGGCGACGGCGCTCCCCGACATCGGATTGCAGGCGACGCAGGCAGCGAGTGTCGTGCCGAATGACCTGCTCGCGACACCGGTGATGCGTGCGTCGACGGCGAAGCCGGTGACCCAGGGCAAGCGCCTTGGCAGGTTCACGCTGGTCGATCGCCTCGGTGCAGGGGCCATGGGGGTCGTGTGGTGCGCCGAGGACCCGAAGCTCGGTCGCAACGTAGCCGTGAAGGTGCTGCGCCGCGCGGACGCCGGGTTGACCGAGCGGCTCGTGCGCGAAGCGCAGTCGATGGCGCAGGTCAATCACCCAAACGTGGTCACCGTGTACGAGGTCGGCGAGGCCGAGGACGGCACGATGTTCATCGCGATGGAGCTCGTCACCGGACAGAGCCTCCGCGGGTGGCAGACCAAGACGAAACGGACCGTACCGGCCCTCGTCGCTGCGTACATCGCGGCGGGTCGCGGGCTCGCGGCTGCTCACGCCGCTGGCATCGTGCACCGCGACTTCAAGCCCGATAACGTCCTCGTGGGCGACGACGGGCGCATTCGCGTGACTGATTTCGGGCTCGCTGCCGCAAAACCCGGCGAAGGTGGCCCGCCGTCACCCGCACATATCAGCGACGTCAACCTGACGACCTCGGGCTCGGTGCTCGGCACGCCGGCGTACATGGCGCCGGAGCAGTTCACGAGCGGCAACGTCGACTCGCGCACCGATCAATTCAACTTCTGCGTCGCGCTGTACGAGGCGCTCTACGGTGTACGCCCGTTCGATGGCAAAACGTTCATCGAGCTCGGTGACAACGTGAAGTCCGGACGGATCCTGCCGGCGCCGGAGACGGCCCGCGTGTCCGAGGCACTGCGCGAGATCCTGCTGCGCGGGCTGTCGGTGAAGCCGGGCGACCGCTTCGCAACGATGAACGACCTGATCACGGAGCTCGGCCGCGACCGCGCGCGTCCGTGGCGGCGCACGGCGACCGCTTCTGTTGCCGTTGCTGCCGTGCTCGTGCTCGGACTCGCAAGCGACTGGGTCGTGCGTGATCGCCTCGGTGCAGAGATCAAACAATCGTTCGCGCTCACCGGCAAGCAACTCGATCGCGCGGTCACCCAGCTGCGCGACCAGTTCGACAACGTGTCCGAGATCGTCTACCGCGAGCCTGCACTCCGCGAGGTCGCGGCCTATCACGATCAGAACGATTTCGGTCTCGGCAGCCCTGAGGATGACAAGGCCGAGCTCGAGCGCTTGCACAACACGCTGGTCTCGGCGGACCTGGTGCGTCTCGGCACGAGCACGCTCGTGGTCGGCGATTACAAGGGCCGCTTGCTCTTCACGACCGCCGACCCGCCGACGTGGGGCACCGACCTGAAGATGCTGCCGTTCGTGAAGCGTGCGCTCGATGCAGGCAAAGGCGACAGCGTCACGGTGCTGCCGTATTCCGATCCCGCTCTCGTAGCCACGGGCATGCTCGGTTCACATCCGAGCGAGGGCCTCGTCGTGATCTTCGCCCGCACGTTGGCGCTCGGCGACAGGAGCTCGGATGCCAACGAGGCGCGTGCCGTCTACCTCCAGATCCAGGACGGCAAACAGCTCGTCGACAACGTCGAGCTCGACGAGACCATGCTCACCCTCGTGGGCCCGTCGGGGGACGCGATCGGCAACGCCCGCATGTCCCCATCGCTCACCCGCGCGGCGCTCGCGGCAACGACCGTGACCGAGGTCGATGACGGCGGCCACACCTATCAGGTCCAGGTGCGGTCCGTGATTGGTCTGGACGGGCAGGGCGTGATCGCGCATGTCGTCATGGCACGCCCGCTCGACGGAGTGCTCTCGTTGTTCCCGGGAGCACGCCTGGTCTTCGCCCTCATGGCGCTTGGGGCACTGGCGCTCGGTGTGTTCGCGTTCCTGCGTGCTCGCGAAATCACGCACGGTCGCAGTGTAAACAATGAATTGTGAACGATCGTTTCGGCTCGAATAGATGTGAGCTCCGCACCGTCTTATCGGTGTGAAGGCCACGTTTGCCGCTGGAACGATCTTCGCCGACCGCTACGAGATCCTCTCGTCCGTCGGACGGGGCGGCATGGGTCACGTCTACCGTGCGCGCCACCTCGGCCTTGCGAAGCACGTCGCGCTCAAGGTGCTCGCTGCAGATCGCACGGGCGACGCCGAGGTTCGGTTCGCGCGCGAGGCTCGTGTGCTCGCTCGTCTCGATCATCCGGGCTGCGTCCGCGTGCTCGATCACGGTCGCGCCGCCGATGGCACCGCGTACATCGCGCTCGATCTGATCCCGGGCTTCACGCTCGGGACCGCGATCAAGGTCGAGCGCTTCACGATCCCGCGCGCCGTCGACATCGCGCGCCAGCTCCTGGTCGCGCTGTCACATGCCCACGCGCTCGGCGTGATTCATCGGGACATCAAGCCCGAGAACATCGTCCTGCGTGACGGCAAGCGCCCGGTCCTGATCGACTTCGGACTCGCATCGCTCGCCGACGAGGCCGCGTTCACGGCCAAGGGCATGTGTGTCGGGTCGCCGTCCTACCTCGCGCCGGAGCGCCTGCTGGGCCGCCCCCACGATGCGCGCACGGATCTCTACGCGGTCGGTGTGATCCTCTACGAGATGGTCGCTGGCACCAAGCCGTTCGCCGGCGACACGCCGCAGCACACGATGGCCCTCGCGCTCGAGCGACCGCCGCGGCCACTTCGCGCTTTGCGCCGCGACATCTCGCCCGCGCTCGACCACGTCATCACGCGCGCGCTAGCCAAGGACCCCGAGCGCCGGTTCGCCGATGCCGACGAGATGCTGCTCGCTCTCAACGACGTCGAGCATGCCACGGCGCTCGCGGCCGAAGCCGACGAGGCCGATGCGGCGGCAACCGCCGTGTTCGGCCAGCTCGAGCTACGCGAGCCGTCGTGGGTCGCGCGTGCGTGGAGCCACCTGCGGTACGGCGGCTGGCGGTGGTCGCGCGCTAGAGGATGATGCCCTGACAGATACCGTTGCTGCACGGTAGGCCGTTGCAGCACATGTTCTGGGCATCGCACGCCTGGCCGTAATCGGTGCAACCCTGTGAGGTGCCGCAGGTGCCGCCCGTCGCGCCACCAGGGATGTTGCACGGCAGGCCCGAGCAGCAGTCGGCGCTCGTGGTGCACGTGGCGCCGGTCATCTGGCACGCCGAGCCACACACGAACGACTTGCTACCCGGCACCGCGACGCACGACAGACCGCAGCAATCGGCACTCGACGCGCACGGCATACCGACCTTGGTCTGTGGATCCGCACAACTGACCGAGCAGCTCGGATCTGCATTCGGGTCGCAGCCCTCGACGCCGCAGCGTGGGATTCCGAGGGCGTCCTTATGACAGACGCCGTCGGTGACCGCGTTACCTGCGCAGCAGTTCGCATTCGCCTCGCACTCGACCGACTGGAGGCGGCAAATTGCACCTGCAGGCGAGCACGAGTTTCCGTTGTCGCAGCGGCCGACCGTGAACCCAGTCTGCTTTCGGCACATCACGTTCGACACATCGTGATCGGGCTGGCCGGGACCACCGCAACAGTCGCTGTCCTCGTAGCAGAGCTCGCCGGTGGGGCGGCAGCCGGACGGCGGCTGGCAGATGAGGACGCCCGTCGGGCCGTACGGGAAGCAAGCGCGGCTGCAGCACTCACCACCGCACGCAGGCAGCTCCTGCGTCGCAGGATCGTAGTCCGCGCCGTTGCCGCAGACCTCGCCCGCGGTCGTACAACCGGTGGCGCCACTCGACGGGACGACTGCGCAGGTGCCGAGCGTCGCGCCATTGGTCTTGTTGCACAGACCGCCGCAGCAGTTGCTGTCGGTGACGCAGGCATCGCCGACCTGCGTGCAGAACGACGGCGCGATATTGCACGTCAGCGTGCCGTCGTTGTTTGCGTCGTTGCAGTAACCCGAGCAGCAGTCGCCGTTCGCAGTGCAGGTGTTTCCGGCGGTCTTGCAGGTAGCGTTGAGCGGAGTGCATGTGCCGTTGCAGACGCCCGAACAGCACTCGCCATCTTGGTCGCACGACTTGCCATCGGAGGTGCACTGCTCACCCGAGCACTTGAAGTCGATGCACGCGAACGAGCAACAGTCCAAACCGACCGAGCACTCGCCGTCCGCGATGCACGTGCCCGAGCTCTTCGCGCCGCCACAGCCCGCGGCGAACACGAGCAGCGCGATTGCTAGCGGGGCGAAGTGCTTCATGAGGAGCCGGCCTTCGCAGGGCTCTTACAGGATGATGCCGCCCTCGCAGGTGTAGATGCCGTTACCGTCGGTGTCAGCGCACGGCAAGGCGTTGCAGCACATGCTGGCCGCCGGATTGCACACCTGGGCGTACTGCGTGCAGCCCACGACGTTGCCGCACGTGCCGCCCGGTGCACCGGGGGCGATGTTGCACGGCAGCCCCGAACAGCAATCGGCGGTCGTCGTGCACGAGGCGCCCGATGCCTGGCAGCCCGAGCCGCACACGTAGCCGAGCTCGGCCCCCGGGATGAGTACGCACGGGTTGCCACAGCAATCCGCGCTCGACGCGCAGGCCGTGCCGACCTTGCTCGCCGGGTCGCACGTGCCGCCGCCGCCGCCGGGCGTGATGGAGCAGCGCGGGATACCAAGCGCGTCCTGCTGGCAGACGTCGGGGTTGTTCTGGACGTTGCCGGCGCAGCAGTTATCGGTGTCGTTGCACGACGTCGTCGCGAGGCGGCAGATGTCGCCGGCCGGCGCGCACATGTGGCCCTGGTCGCAGCGACCGACGCTGTACCCTGGCTCCTTGGAGCAGTGCGTGAGGACCTTGTTCTGACCGTTGCCGGTCGGCAAACCGTCGGCGCCGCAACAATCTTGGTCTACCGTGCACAGCTCACCGGCTGGGCGGCAGCCGCTCGGCGGCTGGCAGATCAGCACGCTGGTCGGACCGTAGGGGAAGCAGGCCTTACTGCAGCACTCGCCACCGCACGTCGGGAGGGTATCGACGGCGGGATTGTAATCCGCGCCCTTACCGCAGAGTTGGCCCATGCTCGTGCAGCCGCTCGCGCCCGATGCTGGAACGAGCCCACATGTACCGAGCGATGCGCCGTTGACCTTGTTGCAAACGCCGCCGCAGCATTCGCCGTCGACGACGCACGCGTCACCGAGTTGCGTGCAGAACGATGGCGCGTTGTCGCACAGTCCGTTCCTGCACAGACCGGAGCAGCACTCCGCGTTTGCGCCGCACGTGTTTCCGCTCGTCCTGCAGTCGGGGTTGAGCGCCGCACACGTGCCGTTCGTACAGATGCCGGAGCAGCACTCGCCATCGACGCCGCACGCCGCGCTGTCGGACGTGCATTGGCTGCCGGAGCACTTGAAGTCGACGCACGACAGCGAGCAACAATCGGGACCGACCGAGCAGCTGTCGTCGGCCATCAGGCACTGACCGGCAACTCGGGTGCACGTCCCTGTGAGCGTGTCGCAGTTGCCGGTGCAGCATTCGTCGTTCGTCGCGCAGACGGTTCCTGTGGCGGTGCAGTCCGGCATCGTTGCCCCTGATTTTTTGTCGCCGCAACCGACACTGAATGCGAGCACGACGATACAGAGCGCAAGGATGTGCTTCATAAGGAATGTCTCTCGACGTACTTAGTGGCCAGACACGGCCAATAGGTCGCGGCTACCCGAGCATTATCCCGTGCCCACATGTGCGGGCGCTAGTTCCTTAACCGAGCGCCGTGATTTCGGCCTCGGTGAGGCCGTATTCGGCGAGCACTTCGCG
>JAYVWH010000849.1:0-4492 GCA_043786265.1 Kofleriaceae bacterium
CTGCCGGCGCCGCCGCGCTATCACGCTCCGCACATGGAGCTGTCGGTCGAGATCGATCGCGGCGACATCTACTACGAGAACCAGCCGCCGGTGCGCCGCCGGTTCGTGGCACACCGACCAACGCTCGTCGTCTACGTGCAGGACGGCGAGACACGCCGCCCGCTCGTGCGGTGGCCGACGACGATCGGCGGGTGGGCCGACCAGCGCCTGCCCAGCGGCCGCCTGGTTCAGAAATGGAAGGAGTCGGACGTCGGCCCACGCGTGTACCAGTTCATCACCGCTGGCCCCTCGTGGCTGCCGCCGAAGTCAACGCCCGACAAGGAGCTGGTCAAGAACCTGTACCCCGGGTGGGCGCTGCGCAGCGAGGTCTTCGGTCCTGGCCCGCGCTCGGCGTACGGCATGGTGCTGCTCGAGCATGTCGCAGAGACGAAGCTCAACGATGGGACGATCCGCTACGACGACAACGGCATCGGCACGCACGGCAGTGCGAGCGTGACGTCGATCGTCAACGGCACCAGCCACGGCTGTCATCGCCTGTACAACCAGCTCGCGACACGGCTCGGCAACTTCCTGCTCCATCACCGCGAGCACGCCGTGAAGGGCGAGGCGAAGGTCACCTATCGCCGCCAGATCTGGCACGACGGACAAGGCTTCAAGGCCGAGATCGATTCCCGTGGCTTTCAGTACGAGCTGACGCCGCCCGTGCCGGTCAACGTCCTCGAGGGCCGCATCCTGTCGAAGATGAAGAAGCCGCCGAAGAACAGCGCGCCTGCTCGTCCGTGAACGACAACGCGACTACAGCAGGTCGACCCATACATCGCCTTCGACCTCGGTGACCTTGTAACGACGCAGATGCAGCCCGGGGCTGTGCTCGCACTTCCCGGTGGCGAGGTCGAACGTGTATCCGTGCACGCGACAGCGGATCTCGGTCCCGTCGAGCACACCGTAATCGACGAGCGAGACGTCATCGTGCGGGCAGACGCCTGGAAACGCCACGATCGCATCGTCGATCACTGTCAGCATGACGGGCCACGTGACACCGGTCACCGCGAATCCGCGCAGCTCACCGGCGACAATCTGGTCGCGCTCGCACACGCGGACCCGCAGCGGCATGCGGCCAGCTTACAATAGTGTCATGCGCAGCCGCGTCCTGTTCGCCCTGGCCATAACGTTCGTCCCCGCGATCGCGAGCGCGCACTTTCATCTCGATGCGCCGCCGCCGAGCGCGGTGCAGAGCACGACGGGCGATCCGCAGATCTCGGCGCCGTGCGGTCCAAACGGTATCGGTACTCCGACGAACGCGGTCACCACGGTGATGGCGGGCTCGACGATGACGCTCACGATCAACGAGACGATCGATCATCCGGGCCACTACCGGGTCGCGCTCGCGCAGGACGCGTCGGGCCTGCCCGTGGACCCGCCAGTGACGCCGGGCACGACGGCCTGCGGGACGGTGCCGATCGATGCAAGCCCGTCGCTGCCGCTGCTCGCCGATGGTCTGTTCGTACACACGAGCGGGTTCTCTTCGGCGCAGACCGCACAGGTGCCGATTCCCGCCGGCATTACGTGCACCAACTGCGTCGTGCAGGTGCTCGAGTTCATGTCGAACCACCCGCAGCCGTGCTTCTACTACCACTGCGCGACCGTCAACGTGGTCGCCGGCGCAACGGCTGGCGATGCCGGGACCGACCCGGCCGAGGATCCGGGCGGTTGCTGCGACAGTGGTCGTCACACCGCGCCGAGCAGCTACGTTTTCGCCGTCATGCTGTTGGGGCTACTCGTACGTCGGCGCGGTCGTAGAGCGTGATCAGGCTCGTCATGCTGATCGCTTGCGGCGGTTAGCCCACATCCGCATGAACGCTCGCACCTACACGGCACGGCGGTCGGGTCGATACGGACGGTATGCCCACCGCGATCATCGTCGACGACTCGCCCATCGTGCGGATGCAACTCCGGCAGATCTTGACGCGGCTCGGCGCCACCATCGTGGCCGAGGCGACGAGCGGCGACCAGGTCAGGGCCCTCTACGCCCAGCACAGACCGGATCTGGTCACCCTCGACATCGTGATGCCGGGCAAGGATGGAGTGACCGCGGCCGTCGAGCTACTTCGCGAGTTTCCCGACGCGACGATCGTCATGTGTACGTCGTTGACGACGCGGGACAAGATCCTCGCCTGCCAGCAGGCCGGCGTTTGCCATTACGTTCTCAAGCCGTTCGACGCGAAGCGCGTCGAGCAGATCTTCGAATTTGCACTTGGTCGTAACCGGACGGCGGGCGCTGCTGCGGTCGCCCAATGAAGTGCTCACCATGTAATCGCGACAACGCCCCTCATCGCCGCTTCTGTTCGGGATGCGGAGGGAGCCTCGTCGCGATGTGCGAAAGCTGCACCTTCGAGAACGAGAGCGAAGATCGGTTCTGCGGTGGCTGCGGCGCCGGAATGCACCATGCGCCAGCGCACGCCAAGCCGGGACATCGGACCGAGCTGTCGGACCTGTTCACGACATCGGTTGTCGAACATGAAGGGGCCGAGCTCCCCGGCAAGTGCGCACAGAGCGATCTCGACCGCCTGTTTGGAGCAGCCTCGTGAGCGTATTCCCAGGTCATGTTTCGTCGAACCCTCCGGCAAGGCATGTCCCGGTCGAGCTGTTGAACGATCGCACGCCGACGCTGAGCACGATCAGCGCTGCGGGGTTCACCACGGTCGAGCAGCTATACGACGCTGTCGCGGTTCAGTTCAAACTGCCGCGCGTCTACCTCGACTCCATGGAGCTTGCGATCGAGCTGGCCGAGCTCATTCCGCGCGAGCTCGCTGAGAAGCATCACGTGGTCCCGGTGTTCGCAGACGCCAACGAGATCTCACTCGCCGTCTCCGATCCCACGCAGCTCGCGGTCTACGATTGGCTCGGTCGGCAGCTTCGTCGAATGATCACGGTCGTGGTGGCCACGCCGCAGGAAGTGTCGCGCGGGTTGGCCCGGCTCTACGCGGTGAGGCGAGCGCCCGCCGTAGAGAGCGTGGAGCAAGTCTCGAAGGAGGACCTTGCGGCGGCCACTCACGTCGTCAACGCGATCATCACCGGCGCGCTCGACAGGCGCGCGAGCGATATCCACGTCGAAGCGACCGAACACCAGACGATCGTGCGGTATCGCGTCGACGGCGTACTGCGCGAAGTCGATGCCCGGCCGATCGACCTCCATGCCGCGGTGGTCTCCCGCATCAAGGTGCTCGCGCAGCTCGACATCGCGATACACCACGCGCCGCAGGACGGCCGGGTCAAGTTGCGGATCGCCGGCGCTGATATCGTCCTGCGGGTGTCGGTGCTGCCGACGTACTGGGGAGAGAAGGTCGTCTGTCGGGTTCTCGACAACAAGCGCGCCGCGTTGCCACTCGACTCGCTCGATTTCGATCCTGATCACAAACGCCAGGTGCTCAAGATGGTCGGCGCGCCGTACGGGCTCGTCCTCGTCACCGGACCGACGGGGTCCGGCAAGAGCACGACGCTCTACGCCGCGCTCAACGCGATCCGCAATCCCGAGCTCAACATCATCACGGTCGAAGACCCCGTCGAGTACCAGCTCGCGGGAATCAACCAGGTTCAGGTCGCACCGAAGCGCGGTCTGACCTTCGCCGGCGCGCTGCGGTCGATCCTGCGCCAGGATCCTGACGTGATCCTGGTCGGCGAGATTCGCGATCAGGAGACCGGCCAGCTGGCCGCGGAGGCTGCGCTGACGGGCCACCTGGTCTTGAGCTCGCTCCACACCAACGACGCGCTCGGGTCGATCATGCGCCTCTCGGAGCTCGGAGTGGAACCGTTCCTCGTCGCTCCATCGCTGCTCGGCATCGTGTCGCAGCGCCTCGTGCGCACCCTCTGCCCACTCTGCCGGCATACGCGCGCGCCCGAGGCATCCGAGCTCGCGGCGCTCGACCTGCCGCGGGTTCCCGAAGGAACCAGGATCAGCCACCCGGTCGGATGTACGGCATGCCACCGCACCGGCTACAGCGGGCGCGTCGCGGTTCGCGAGGTGTTGACAATCGACGACGAGCTGCGCGCCATGATCACGAGTCGCGCGACCGTTGGCGAGATGCGCGAGGTAGTCATCGCTGCCGGCTTCAAGACCATGCGCTTTCATGCCCTGCGCCTGTGGCTCGCGGGGCGCACGAGCACTGGAGAGGTCATTCGTGCCACTCGTTCCTGATCCTGGCACCGTCCGGGATTTTCTGGCGTCGACGATCTCGGTGCTGCGCGAGACCACGGGTACCGCCGCTTCCGTCGCGACAGCGGGGACGCGACGCACCCCGGACGAGGCGATCGCGATCATCGTGCATGCACGTGGCCATCTCACCGGACTGACGTGGACGTTCCCGTTCGAGTTATTGCGCGATGCCGCTCGGTACATGGTCGAAGGCATCGAGCCCGACCGCGCGATCTGCGAAGCCACCGCGAGCGAGCTGGCCAACATCCTGACCGGCCGCGGCGCGTCGTTGCTGGAGTC
>JAYVWH010000850.1:0-3526 GCA_043786265.1 Kofleriaceae bacterium
GACCTCGAAGGCACCGCCGACCCAACGTTCCACGCGCCGCTCGACATCACCGGCTAACGCAGCGCGAGGACGATCGCGACGATGATCGTGGCGACCACCGCGGCAGTCACGAGCATCGGCCAGCGCGCGCGTACCTGATGACGCTCGAACGTGCGCACCGTCGACGCGCCAGGTGCCGCAGGCGCAACGGCCGCAGCCTGTGGGCCTGACGGCGCAGCGGCAGCGACCGCAAAGGCTGGCTGCGCCAGACCGCGCAGCGGCGCCGAAGGCGGTGCGGAGTCGATCGCCGCGGATAGCCTGCGGCTCGACGGCGGCACGAGCGGCTCGTTCGGCAGATCCTTGACGGAGGCAGCGAGCGCAGCCGCCATCTCGACAGCCGACGCAAATCGCGCCTCGCGATCCTTGGACATCGCACGGACGATCACTGCCTCGAACGCCTCGGGGAGATCGGAGCGCTTGCTGCGCGGCGGCGCCGCCGTCTTCTCGATGTGCGCTGTCAGGATCTCGTACGTGTTGGCCGCGTTGAACGGTGGCTCTCCGGTCGAGGCCTCGTAAAGCACGACCCCGAGCGAGTACAGATCCGAGCGCGCGTCGAGCGCACCATCGGTGACCTGCTCGGGAGACATGTAGAGCGGCGTGCCGAACACCAGACCCTCGCGCGTTGCGGTCGTGCCGTGGTCGGGGCGCAGCTTCGCGATGCCGAAGTCGAGCACCTTGCCGTTGCCCTCGGGCGTCACGAATATGTTGTCGGGCTTGAGGTCGCGATGAACGATGCCGGCCGCGTGCGCAGCGTCGAGCGCGGCAAGTACGTCGAGCATCACGCGGCTGAGACCCGAGAGCGGAAGCTTGCCGCCGGGGATGATCAGCTTCGTCAGTGGCGCACCCATGAGGTGCTCCATCACGATGAACGGCCGCCCGTCGGGCAACGTCGACAGGTCGAGGATGTTGACGATGTTCTCGTGGCGGATGATGTTGACCGCGCGCGCTTCGGTGAAGAACCGCTCGACGATCGACGGATCGCCCGAACGACCGGAATGCAGGACTTTTATCGCAACCCGGCTCCCGATCTCGGGATTGATCGCGGCGTAGACTTTTCCCATGCCGCCTTCCCCGAGGGCGCGCTCGATCTCGTACCGGCCCAGGCGCTGGCCGATCAGCGGGTCTACGTCCACAATCGGATGGTACCGCAGCCAGGTGGCGTTCTGCCCCAGCGCCACCAAGGTCGCGCTGGCTACTCGTTTGACGCTCGCTGATAGGCAGCTCCTCCGAGCTGGTCGCGCAGTGCGGCCCGTATGGACGGGGAGTTTCCATGTCATCGATACGCTGTTAGGCGGCCGGCAGGACGCCAGTAACGCCGCGATGTCGTTCACCCCCTTGCTGGCAACGTAACGGTGGTTACATTCACCGTGTCATGAAGATCGACCAGTTCACCGTCAAGGCTCGCGAAGCTCTCGCAGGCTCCCGGGAAATTGCGATGGCCAAGCACCACGCTGAGATCGGGCCCGAGCACCTGCTCGTGTCGCTGATCGATCAGGAGGGCGGCGTGGTGCCGCGCATCCTGACCAAGCTCGGGGCGGACCCTCGCGTCGTCAAGACCGACGTCGAACGTGCGCTCGAGAAGAGCCCGCGTATTCACGGCGCTGCGCTCGACGTCGACTTCGGCCGCACGTTGAAGGACGTGTGGACCGCGGCGGCCAAGCAGGCCGACGACATGAAGGACGAGTACATCTCGACCGAGCACTTCCTGATCGCGCTCGCGAGCAGCAAGAACCCCGCCGGGGATGCGCTACGCGCGGCCGGTGCAACGAAGGACGCGATCCTCGGCGCGCTCGTCGAGGTACGCGGGAACCAGCGCGTCGTCGATGACGACCCGGAAGCGAAGTACGAGGCGCTCGATCGCTACTGCCGCGACCTCACGAAGCTCGCGAACAGCGGCAAGCTCGATCCGGTGATCGGCCGCGACGAAGAGATTCGCCGCACGATCCAGATCCTCAGCCGCCGCACGAAGAACAACCCCGTCCTCGTTGGCGAAGCGGGTGTCGGCAAGACCGCTGTCGTCGAGGGCATCGCGCAGCGCATCGCGCGCGGTGATGTCCCGGAGTCGTTGCGCGACAAGAAGCTGCTTTCGCTAGACCTGGGCTCGCTGATCGCGGGCGCGAAGTATCGAGGCGAGTTCGAGGAGCGCCTCAAGGCGGTGCTCAAGGAGATCTCCTCCGCGGAGGGCAAGATCATCCTGTTCATCGACGAGCTGCACACGCTCGTCGGCGCCGGCGCGGCGGAGGGCGCCGCGGACGCTGCCAATCTGTTGAAACCGGCGCTGTCGCGCGGCGAGCTGCGCTGCATCGGTGCGACGACGCTCGACGAGTATCGCAAGCACATCGAGAAGGACAAAGCGCTCGAGCGCAGGTTCCAGCCGGTGCAGATCGACGAGCCATCGCTCGACGACACGATCGCGATCCTGCGCGGTCTCAAGGACAAGTACGAGGTCCACCACGGGATTCGCATCCGCGATGCGGCGCTCGTCGCGGCCGCGAAGCTATCGCACCGCTACATCCCCGCACGCCAGCTGCCCGACAAGGCGATCGATCTCGTCGACGAGGCCGCAGCGCGCCTCAAGATGGAGATCGAATCGACGCCGACGCCGATCGACGTGCTCGAGCGCCGTATCACGACGCTCGAGGTCGAGCGCGCTGCCCTCGAGCGCGAGAAGAAGGAAGACCGCCGTGCGCGCCAACGCCTGCCAGAAGTCGAGCGCGAGATCGCCGATCTCAAGGAGCAGAGCTCCGGGATGAAGGCGCGCTGGCAGCACGAGCGCGAGACGATCAAGGGTCTGCGCGACAGCAAGGCGAAGCTCGACGAGCTCAAGACCGAGGCCGACCGGCTGCAGCGCACGGGTGATTTCGCGCGCGCGTCCGAGCTGCGGTTCGGCACCATTCCGCAGCTCGAGGGCGTGCTCGCCAAGGAGACCGAGACGGTCGAGGAGCTGCGCAAGGCGGGCAGCTTCCTTCGCGAGGAGGTCACCGAGGATGACATCGCCGCCGTCGTCGCGAAGTGGACCGGCATTCCCGTCGAGAAGATGCTCGAAGGCGAAGTCGAACGCCTCACGAAGATGGAGGACCGCTTGCGCCTCCGCGTCATCGGCCAGGAGGAAGCGGTCTCCGCGGTCGCCGCCGCGGTGCGCCGCGCGCGTGCCGGCCTCAAGGATCCGAATCGTCCGATCGGCAGCTTCTTGTTCATGGGCCCGACCGGTGTCGGCAAGACCGAGCTCGCCCGTGCACTCGCGGAGTTCCTGTTCGACGACGACCACGCGATGGTTCGCATCGACATGTCCGAATATCAGGAGAAGCACACGGTGTCGCGGCTCGTCGGCGCGCCGCCCGGCTACGTCGGTTACGACCAGGGTGGCCAGCTCACCGAGGCCGTCCGCCGCCACCCGTACTCGGTCGTCCTGCTCGACGAGATGGAGAAGGCGCACCCCGATGTGTGGAGCGTGCTGCTCCAGGTGCTCGACGACGGCCGGCTCACG